>JBBQCQ010000001.1:0-21652 GCA_038318835.1 Gemmatales bacterium
TTTCGGGCGCACTCTTCGCGGTCACCGGGCGGCTGGTCCGGTTCGACGGCGGCCACGGGTTCGGGGGCAGGCGATTCCTCGGCGGTCTCCTCGTCCTCCCGCGGTGCGGCCAGGGCTTGCTCGGCCAGGGCTTGTTCGTCGAGTGGTTCGGTCGGCTCGGCCTCGTCGCCGAAGACCGCCAACGCCCGGTCGGCGTCTTCCTCGTTGACTTTGAGCTTGATTCCGCCGAACGCGTGAGCGGCGTGCCAGAGCATGCCGACCGTTTCTTCGTCCATGAGTACCGACCGAATCCCGGCGGCGTCGAGTTCGTTCTTTGCGAGGTGGGCCTGGGGCACACTGTCGAACGTTGCGATCGTAACTAGCCGGCTGGACATCGTTCGCTCTCCCGTTGGGGGAGATTGTACCGCCCGGCGGCCGCGAATCGAAGCGCGAACCGGCGGACTGCTCTTTCTACGATTTGCCGATCCGGTTTATCATCGCCCCGTCATGGGGTATAATTCGGTATCCCGCCTGTAACCCGTGTCAATTAACCGCTGCCGCCGGGGTGCATCATGTCGGAGCCGATCGACGAATCTCAGGTTCCGCGGCGAGCGAAGAAAGCCGCCGCATCGCTGGCCGTGCGGTCGGGCCGGGAAACCATTTCCATCGAACTCGCGCTCACGTTGTTCCGCCACATGGTCCGCACACGGGCACTGGAGGAGCGGTCGATCAAGATGTCCAAGTCGGGCGAGGCGTACTTCTGGATCGGCGGCCCCGGCGAGGAGGCGTTCAACGTCTGCCTGGGGATGCAGATTCACAAGGGTCGCGGCCCGGCGTTCGACTACCTGCACCTGCACTATCGCAGCCTCGGCGTGATGCTGGCGATGGGCCTGCCGATGGTCGATCACGTTCGCCAACTGGCGATGACTGCCACCGACCCGTTCAGCCGCGGGCGGAACTTCGTCGGGCATTACGCCATCCCGGCCTGGAACGTGGTCCCCGTGAGCAGCGTGATCGAAGTGCAGATGACGATGGCCCCCGGCACGGCCCGCGTGCAGAAGCGGCACGGCGGCGACGGCCTGAGCCTGGCCGTCAGCGGCGACGCCGGCACGGCCGAGAGCGACTTCGAGAGTTGCCTGGTCTGGTCGAACCGGCCGGGCAACGAACTGCCCGTGCTCGTGGTAGTCACGAACAACAACTACGGCATCAGCACGCCGGCGAACACGCAGCACGGCGAACGGCGGATCGCCGACCGTGCTCTGCCCTACGGCATGAAGGCCGAGACGATCGACGGCAACGACCCCGTTGCCTGCTGGCACGCCATCGACCGGGCGATGCGGTACGTGCGAGGCGAGCGAAAGCCGTTCCTGCTGGAGGCGATGGTCAGCCGCCTACACGGCCACTCGTCGAGCAGCGGTGCGCAGCGGAACTGGGGCGAGACGGATTGCATCGCGCTCTTCGAGCAGCAGTTGATCGACGCCCACGCGATCGACGCCGAGCAGGTGCGGACGTTGCGCGACGAAGCGAAGGCGGAAGCCGACGCGGCCGTGGTGCAGGCGACGAGCGAGGCGAAGCCGACGGCGGAGGATGTGGAGAGATTTGTGTATGCACCGAGCCGCGTGGACGCGGTGTATCCGGGGGACTACACGGGATTGCCCCGATAATTCAAAACGGCGAAACGAAAAATGCAAAACGAGAAGCCGTTCGACATCGACCAGCGGGCTTTTCAGTTCGCGTTGCGAATCGTGACTCTTTGCAGTCAACTCATTGATTCAAACGGCGTCGGGCGAACCATCGGCTATCAACTCGTCCGCTGCGGGCCGGCCATCGGAGCCCTTCTCGAAGAAGCTCACACCGCCCCCGACAAGCCCGAGTTCGCGTACCGGCTGAGCTACGCCTTGAAGGAGGCTCGCACCACAAACTACGGGCTGCGTCTCCTACTCGAATCGAAACTTTATCCAGACACCCGACTCATTCCTCTGGTCGAGGAATCCACCGAGATCATGAAGATCATCGAGGCCATCACGGCAAACACCCGCCGCTTCCTGCCGTAGTTTTGCATTTTTCGTTTCATCGTTTTGAACTGGAGATGTCATGGCAACCCTTGTGCAGGCGGTGCGATTGGCCCTGCACTACGGCGAAACGAATTTGGGCGTCACCGACGTCTTCGGTGAAGACGTCGGCCCGCCGCTCGGCGGAGTCTTCACGGCCACGCAAGGGCTAAAGACCGCCTGGAACTCGCCGCTCGACGAGCGCGGCATCGTCGGCACAGCGATGGGCATTGCCTACGCCGGCGGCCGGCCGGTGTGCGAAATCCAGTTCGCCGACTATGCCTTCAACACCATCGACCTGCTCAAGATCGCCGGCAACCAGCGGTGGGCATCGGCCGGTGCCTTCGACCTGCCCCTCGTGCTGATGACGCCGTCCGGGTCCGGCATTCGCGGCAGCCTGTATCACTCGCACAGCTTCGAGAGTTGGGCCAGTCGGCTGGCCGGGTGGAAGATCGTGATGCCGTCCAACGCCCTCGACGCCTATGGCCTCATGCTCTCGGCCATCGTCGATCCGAACCCGGTGCTGGTGCTGCTGCCGAAAGCCCTGTTGCGGGTTAAGGGAGATAAGCTCATCCCCGGCGAACCGGCCGACGCGGACGAACTGTCGCGGCTCATCGACGCCCCCGTCGGCGACCGCTCCGACTGGGTGCCGCAGTGGCCGCCGGTGGAAGAATACTTCGTGCCCCTCGGCAGCGGCAGCCTTGTGCGCGAGGGCACCGTGGCCACCGTCATCAGCTACGGCCGCCCGCTGCCGCTCTGCGTGCAGGCGGCCGACGACGCCGGCTTCGCCGTCGATGTCATCGACCTGCGCAGCATCTTCCCCTATGATTGGCCGTTGATCTCGCAGAGCATCGCCAAGACCGGCCGGGTGCTGATCGTCAACGAGGACACGGAAGTGACGAACTTCGGCGAACACCTCCTCCGCCGGATCGTGGACGAACACTTCTACGACCTGCTCGCGAAGCCGCGGCTGCTGATGGGCAAGCATGTCCCCGGCATCGGGCTGAACCAGGTGTACGAGCAGAACACGGTGCCGCAACTGCCCGGCATCCGCGACGCCCTGCGGGAACTGGCGGAGGAACGGGTATGACCGACTTCCCGCTGCCGCCGATGGGCGAGGGCTTGTACGAGGTCGAACTCGTCCGCTGGCTGGTCGAGCCTGGCGACGCCGTTCGCCGCGGGCAAGCCCTGATGGAAGTGCTCTCCGACAAGGCGACGATGGAAGTTCCCTCGCCGTTCGCGGGCACGATTGCCGAGACGCTGCCGGCCGTGGGCACGAAGATCAAGGTCGGCGAAGTCGTGCTGAAGTACGAGTCCGCGAGTCCCGCGAGCGAACCCACCGCCCCGGCCGCCGTCGAACTTCGCCTGCCGCCGCCGGAACCCGCGAAGACCGCGCCCGCCGCCGCGCCGTCGGTGCGGCACTTGGCCCGCAAGTTCGCCATCGACCTGACCCGCGTTCGCGGCAGCGGCCCCGGCGGGCGGATTCTGCTCGACGACCTGGCCCCGCTGCTGAGGCCGCCGGCCCCCGCGAACGGTCAGCCGAAGCCGGCCGAGCACTTCCAGTTCGACATCGGCCGGGCCGGCACCCAGGTGAAGTTAGCAGGCGTGCGGAAGAAGATCGCCGAGAAGATGCTGGCGTCGAAGCGGCACATCCCGCATTACAGCTACATCGACGAATGCGACTTCACCGAGGTCGTCCACCTTCGCCAGCAACTCAGCGAGCACTTCTACAAGAGCAACCTGAAGCTGACGTACCTGGCGTTCATCGTGAAGGCCGTGACGCGAGCGTTGAAGGACGTGCCGATCGTCAACGCGACCTTCGACGAGGACGCGCAAGAGGTGACGCTGCACGACCACTACCACGTCGGCATCGCCGTCGCCACCCCGCACGGCCTACTGGTGCCGGTCATTCGGGACGCCGACCGCCGCGACCTGGCGAACATCGCCCGCGAGATCGAACGCCTCAGCGACGACGCGCGGGCCGGCCGCGCGAAGCACGACGACCTGCGCGGCGGCACCTTTACCATCACGTCCATTGGCAGCATCGGCGGCCTGATCTCGACGCCGATCATCAACCACCCCGAGGTCGGCATCCTCGGCATCGGCAAAATCGTGAAGCGGCCGGTCTACGACGAGCACGGCACTCTGCACCCGCGGGACATCGGCTACCTGTCGTTCTCGTTCGACCATCGCCTCGTCGATGGCGCGATCGGCGCGATCTTCGGCAACGCCGTGAAGCGCCACCTGGAGAAACCCGCGGTCCTGCTTGTAGGCAACTAAAAAACCCCGAAAGCCCACCCATCGCTTCAATGGGTGGGTCACCACCATGCACCCCGAAGACACCATCGTCGCGCGATCCTCCGCCCCCGGCCCCGGCCGCCGGGCCATCGTGCGTCTCAGCGGGCCGAACGCCGTCGCCGTCGTGGGGCAGCTCTTCACACCCGCTCTTGCACCGCCGGGCCGACTCACGCCGGGCGAACTGCGGCTATCGGGAGTCCATTCGCCACTACCGGCCGACGCCTATTTCTTTCGGGCACCGCACTCGTACACCGGCCAGGACCTGATCGAACTGCACACGATCTCGTCGCCGTCGCTGGTCGAACGCCTCATCGCCGACCTGCTCGCGGCCGGGGCACGTCCGGCCCAACCCGGCGAGTTCACGCTTCGCGCCTTCCTCAGTGGGAAGAAAGACCTGACGCGGGCGGAAGCGGTGCTGGCCGTGATCGAGGCCGGGTCCGACGCGGAACTGAAGCAAGCCCTCACCCAACTGGCCGGCGGCGTCGCCCGGCCGATGGACGCCCTCCGCGAGGACCTGCTCAGTTTGCTCGCCGACGTGGAAGCCGGGCTGGACTTCGTGGAAGAAGACATCGAGTTCGTCGGCCGGGCGGAACAACTCACGCGGATCGCCGCCGGCCTCGCGCAACTAACGAACCTAAAGCGACAACTCGACGACCGCACCGTCAGCGGTCGGCCGATTCGGGTGGCCCTCGTCGGCGAGCCGAACGCCGGCAAGAGCAGTCTGTTCAACGCCCTGACCGGCGGCACGGCTCTCGTCAGCCCGACGGCCGGCACGACTCGCGATTATCTGACGCACCGCCTCGACGTGGCCGGCTTGCCGGTGGAACTAATCGACACGGCCGGTTGGCAAGACTCGACCGACACGATCGAGGAACAAGCCCAGCGCCTCGGTCGCGAGCAAACGCAACAGGCCGACCTGGTGCTGTGGTGCGTGCCGGGAAACGAGAGCGTGCCCGAACCGCGGCCGGCCGTTCTCGGGGCGGAGGTCGTGTGCGTTCGCACGAAGGCGGATCTGTTTCCTCCCGCGAATCGGGAAGACGTCTCCGCGTCCATCGTATCGCCGGACGGCACCGCTGCCCTTCGGGAGTTGCTCGCCGAGAAGGTGCAGTCGCTCTCCCGCTCCGCGGTCGCCCCGAGCCAGAGTCGCTGCCGGCACCACGTCGACGCCGCCCTCGATTCGCTCCGGCACGCCCACAGCCACGTCCTAAACGACGACCCGCAGGAACTGCTCGCGCTGGAACTCCGCAAAGCCCTCGACCAGATCGGCGAGATGGTCGGGGCCGTGTACACGAACGATCTGCTCGACCGTATTTTCAGCCGCTTCTGCATCGGCAAGTGAATTCGGGCAGACTATTCCAGTTGCAGAGAACACCGCTGCCGATCACCCTTTCGACCGCCTTCACGCTGACAGGGGCGAACACCCTAAATATCCGCATCCCGGACGAACGAGTGCGAGCCGCGGTTGCCCAACTCGACCGCGCGAAAACGTTGAGACGCCGAACCTGGACTTCGGTTTCCTGGACGCCCTCGGCCGCGTCGACTACCACCCGGCGACCCATTAGTGGACGAAGCCGAGTGACGGTCGCGATGCCAGCCGGTGTATTGGCGGCCGGTCTCGTGGACCGGCGGTTATTGCAAAACCTGCCGGTAAACTGGCGGCGATATCGGGACTATTTGATGAACCCCAGGCGGTCGAGCGGGAAGAACACGAACGACGCTTTGCCGAGCAGCAGGCGTTCGGGCACCGTGCCCCACTCGCGGCCGTCGGAGCTTTGCGCGCTGTTGTCGCCGAAGCACATGTAGTGGCCGGGCTGCACGTAGTAGGTGTACGCGGTGCCGGTCACGTTGGTCATCGCGTCGAACTCGCCTCCGCGATCGCCGGAGAACATGTTGATGTAGAACGTGTCGCGCCACACTTTCAATTTGCTCACCTCGACACCATTGGTCGCGCCGATGCTGGCCGGGGCGTCGATGTCGTTTTTCGGCACCCAGCCTTCCTTCTTCTCGTCGGCCGGGTCGAACACGAAGTCCGCCGGCAGGCCGGGGTCATATTCGCCGGCCGTGCCGAAGTCGATCTTGCGGCCGTCCACCCAGACTCGCAGCGAGCAGTCCACGTTGGCGAACCGCAGCTTGTGCGTGCCGCCGCTGATGCCGGTCGGCTTGGTGCCGAGTTCCTTGCCGTTGTCGCCGGTGCGGGTCAGCGTGACGTTGCCGCCGGCGAACCGGGCCTGGAAGCGGTTCGGCCCCTTCGACAGTTCGAGCGTGACCTCGGCGTTCGGGTCGGTGAACTTCGCCTGGCACTCGACGATCAAGTCGCCGACCCAGAACTTGTAGTCCTGGGGTTCGCGGAAGAATCGCCGCGTGCCGTTGAAGTCGTCTTCCATCTCGCTGTTGTAGCCGAGGAAGTTATCGACCGGGCGAGCGGGCACGCTGGGTTTGCCAGGGCCGATGGCCAGTGTGTTGAAGTCATCGACAATGAGGTGCCGATAGTGCAGCCAGCCGAGGTTCGGGCCGGTGTGCGTGAACGCCTTCGGCATGGTCGCGTTGTCGGTCGCCCAGTCGTTGGTCTCGGCCTTCCATCGCGGGGGCACGCCGGCATTGGCCAGGACGTTCGACTGGTGGTCGTTGTCCCACACGCTCCGCTTCATCGCTTCCAGCATGGCGTCGTTCTTGCGCACGAGGCGGAAGCCGCCGGGGTCGGCGAACCCGGCCGCCCGCGATTGTTCGAACCGGGCCACGGCCGGGCTTTCGACCGGGCTACGGCCGCGCCAGAACACACTGGGATCGACGAACCCCATCGCCTGCGCGTTCTCATATCGCTTCGCGGCCGGGCTGTCGGGCGTCGCGCCGGCGTGGCAATACTCGAACTTCCACAAGTCCTCCGGCCGCGGCGGTTGGCCGTCGCGGCCCACGTCCGGCGGGTAGGTGATGGTGTCGCACACGTAGATGTCGCCGCGCCACATGGCGAGGGTCTCGCCGCTGAGGCCCCAAAGCCGCTTGATGTAGTTCTGCGCGCCGAGTTGCCGCTGCGGCTCGGCAGGGTACTTGAACACGACCACGTCGCCCCGCTGCGGTGGGAACAGGTGGTACTGGGCCTTGTGGACAAGCACGCGGTCGCCGGAACTGTTGTAGGGCAACGCCTCGTTCGACTTGAACACGTGCTTGTAGCGGCAGTTCGGGCAGCAGTATCCGTGGATGGGCTGCCGGACGCCGTTGTTCCCCTCGACCTCGCCGCTGGAGTTGAGCGGGAACTCGAAGGCACACTCCGGGCACTTCACGTTCTTCTGGTAGCCGTACAGCGTCTCGGCCATCGACCCGGTCGGGATGACGAACGCCTCGACCACGAACTGCTTGAGCAGGAAGACGAGGACGACGACGAAGACGATGGTTTCCAGGCTCTCGCGAATGCCGTCGCGGGCCTGCTTCTTCTCCGGTGGCTTCGGCGCGGCCGGTGGAGTCGCGGGAGAAGGAGCGTTCGCAACCACCATGATCGAATTCCTGTCGGGGACCGTTGTCCGGTAGTTCGTTTGAAACCCGCGGCGATTTCGGCTCAGTCAGATTATAGGGCGGCCGCGGGGCAAAGTAGCCGCGGCCGCCCGCGATGCCATCATCGCGGGCGGCCGGAGGCGATTCGATCGGCGGCGGGCCGTCAGCTCAGGCGGGGGTTCCGCCAGACCTGCGTGCCGTCGGCCAGGTTCATGCTCTCCAGTTCCTTCGTGCCCGGCGTGTAGACCATGCGTGTGGGCTTTTCGTGCTCTAGCACCCAGCCTTCGCGGTGGAAGTGGTCATAGATGTCGCCGTCGAGCTTCCGCGAGTGCGTACCGATGATGACATACCGGACCCGCTCCCGCATAAGCGCGGCGGCCCGCTGGCAGACGGTCACTTCCCAGCCCTGCACGTCGATGTGGGCCAGGTCCCAGAGGGGTTCCATCGCGAGCAGGTCGGCGATGTCCACGATGTCGATGTCGATATATTCCGGGGCGAGCGATTCCAGGTAGTTCGCGTCATGCGCGTCGAGGTTGGTGCCATCGACCACGCGGGCCGGCCGCGTGCCCCACTGGTTGGCCGCGTCCGGGGCCTTTGGCCATCGGGCCTTGCCGACCGCCGCCCCGACGGCGGCCTTGATGAGGCGGTGGGCATCGGGGTCGAGGCCGTTATCGCGGAAGTGCTGCCGGAGGAATTCGTAATGCTCCGCGTCGGCCTCCACGCCCACGAGGCGGATGTCGGTGATCCCCGCCCGTTTGGCCGCGATGGCACCATCCACCAACCACGGCCCCCAGCCTGCGCCAAGTTCGATGGCCACGAACTGGCCTTTCGCCGCCAGCACGCTCTTGAGCAGCCCGATGTATTCGACCGCCTCGGCGTGGTAGTCACCAGGGACGGGCATCGGGAGTATCTGGCCGTCCTGGGCGCGCTGCGGCTCGGCCAGGGTCGTACACCGGGTGCGAACGCCCATGAAGCTGGTGAGGAAGCCCGGTTTCGGCTCCAGGTTCTCCGCCTGGAACCGCGAAAACAATTCGACTTCGTGCGGTTCGAAGCCGGGGTAGTGTTGCAACGGATGGAAGTACGGCGGCGTGCTCATGCCCGTCTCGGCCCCGGTGGAGTGGAGTAAAAGGGCGGCGCATAGCCGCCCCGGTCGAGGAAGTCTATCCCGATCCGGCGAGCGGGGGGCGTTACCGCAGTTCGGTCGGCATCTCGCCGCTGTAACTCGCCCACAGGGCATCGACCGGGTGGGCGCACCACAGGTCGGGGGCGGTGGCTTTCAGGTGGCGGGCGATCTGCATCAGGCAGCCGACATTGCCAATAAACACAGCCTTCGCCCCGGTCGCGCGGATGTTGTCCGCTTTGCGATCGCCGAGGCGGCCGGCCATCTCCGGTTGCGTGAGGTTGTAGCTGCCCGCCGCCCCGCAGCACAGTTCACTTTCCGGCAGCGGCACGAGTGTCATGCCGGGGATCAGTTCTAGCAGGCTCCGCGGCTGTTTGAAAATCTGCTGCGCGTGCCGCAGGTGGCAGGCGTCGTGGTAAGTCGCGGTGATCGGCAGCGGGTGCGTCGGCGCGATCGGGCCCAGGTCGTACAGGAACTCGCTGATGTCGCGGGTCTTCGCGTGGAACTTCGCCGCCGCCTCGGCCGCCGGGTGGTCGTGCATGAGGTGCGTGTAATCTTTCATCATCGCCCCGCACCCGGCCGCATTCGTCACGACCGCGTCGAGGTCATTCGGAATACTCCCCGAAAAGCCGAAGGCGTCGCAGTTCTTTGCGGCCAGTTCGCGGGCCTGCGGCTCCATCGCACTGTGGTAGTGCAGTGCGCCGCAGCACTGCTGGTTCCGCGGAATCCAGACTTCGACGCCGTTCTTCTGCAGGACGCGGGCGGTGTTCAGTTGCGTCTGCGGATAAAGTGCGTCGGCTACGCAGCCGAGGAACAAGCCGACCTTCGCCCGCCGCTTCCCCTCCGCGGGCAGAATCTCCGGGAGCGAGCCGTAGTGCGGCTTCAGGGCCGGCAGCATCTGCTTCATCCGGCGAAGCGACGGCGGCAGCAACTTCGTTAAGCCGAGCTTTTCCGTCAGCCAATCTACGCCGGTCCATTGCAGGACGCGGGCCGGGGCGAGGGCCAGCCGGGTGCGAACGCGGGACGGGAAAATCTTGAACAGCATGAACCGTTGAATCGCGTTCAGGTTCGCGGCCGAACGGCCGGGTTCGAGGGTATCCATGTGGTGGCGGAACGGCTCGATGAGCTTGCCGTACTGCACGCCGGACGGGCACGCCGTTTCGCACGCCCGACAGTTCAGGCACAGGTCGAGGTGGCCCTTCACGTTGTCGTCGAGTTCGAGTGCGCCGTCGATGACCTGCCGCATGAGGTAGATGCGGCCGCGGGGGCTATCGGCCTCGTTACCGGTCTCGACGTAGGTGGGGCAACTGGCAGTGCAGAGTCCACAGTGGACGCAGTCGAGAACGAGTTCGTAATCGAGTTGCGGCTTGGCCCCGACGAGCGGGAGCGAGGTTTTCGCGGCGGTGGTCATATCGGGCAATCGGCCGGGAGGTTCGGGGAGGGTCCGCACGGCAAATTGTAGGAGGAACGGTCGAGGGCGGTGATGGGTTTTGTTTTGTCCCCTCCCCCTTGAGGGGGAGGGTTAGGGTGGGGGGGTCGGGATCGGGTGCCGATGGGCGAGACCTTCCGCCCTCCGCAACCGTCTTCACCCCCCCCTCCCCCACAAGGGGAGAGGGGACAAGAGGTCGCTCGCCGCTCCGCGGATCAATCGCCGACCTACCGGCCGGGCAGTTCCATCGGCTCGATGCGAACGTCGTCGAAGTACGCTGCGCCGATGCCCGTCAGGGCGAACGTCACGGCGAGTTTGCCGTCAGCCTTCACCTGACGGTAGAGGTAGTACTGCTTCCACGGGCCGGGGATCAGCCGCACCGAGAGCGGCTCGCTGCCGGAACTGTCGAAGACCATCGCCCCGTCGGCACTGCCCGTGATGGGGATGGACAGCGCCCAGAAACTCACCCGTGCCCACGACCCCGGCGGCAGCGAGACGGCCGGCGTGTCCACGGCCAGCGAGACCCGCTCCAGGGCCGTCGGCGGGCGGAACTCCTTGGCCTCCTTCGGTGTCGTCGGCACCACGGCCGCCACATTCAAGAGCAGACAGTTCTGCCCGAGCTTCGGCAGCGGGTTCAGCGGGGCCGGGGCACCCGGCAGCGGGAGGCCGCGAAGGGAATCGGGGACGTTGATGATCGACGCCTTCGCCGTCACCGCGTCCAGGTGCGTCTCGCGCGTCGTCCAGCCGGGCAGCGAGTCCACGGCCGCCCCGATCACCGGAGCCTTCTCGCTCAACTCGAAGTCGCCGTAGCGGAGCAGGTTGCCGCCGGCCTTCGCCCCTTGAATGCGGCGCGCCAGTTCCCAGTGCTGGGGCAGCGTGTAGAAGCTCACGGCATACGGGCTAGAAGTCGGGCAACTCAGGCCGGCCGTCGCGTTCTTCCAGTGCTCGCGCATCACGATGCGGATCGGCCGCAGGGCCGTCCGCGAATCGCGGTAGGCCACGTCCGGCTGGTTGTTGGCCATCGCCTTCACCGATCGCTCGATCGACAGCCGAGCCTGGGCGAACAACTCGTCGGCCCCGCGAACCGGCGGCGCGACGGCCGACAGTTGCACGTGGACGGCGTGAACCTTCTCGTAAATTTCCTTGGACTGTTCGAGCGCGAGCTGAGCCGCCCGCTTGGCCGAGCCGTTGCGGATGTTGTCTTGCCACCGCACCACCAGGCCATCCGAGGCCAGGTCGTTGGTGAACACGATGGCGGCTGTCAGGTCGAACTTCGGGATGGTGATTTCCGCCCCGCCGGGCACGGCCCGCACGCCGCCGGTGGCGCGCAGGTTCTCGTAGGTGGCCGGCGTGAGCAGCCACGGGTCGGCCCCCTCGGGCACGAGCGGCACCGTGATCTTCAGCCCGTCGATGGCCCCCTGATCGAGGCAGAACTGCGACCCGGGGCCGACCCACACGGGCAGGACGATGATGCCCTTCTTGCCCTTGAGCACCGCCGCCTTCACGAGCGGGTGGCTGGTCTTCACCCAGATCGTCTTCTCGTCCTCGATGCCGAAGAGGACGGGTTCCAACAGTTCGAGTTCGGTGTTCAAGAGGTACAGTTCGATCATCCGATCGCGGCCGCCGGCGGTCGCCCCGGTCGCGTCGGGTGTCAGGAATTGATCCGTCCAGAAGCCGAGGCCGCGGTACCCACTCGCCAGACCGAGGTACGTGAGGATGCGAATCTGTTCCGGCTGCGGGCCGAGCGGGAAGTCGAGGTGGTTGGGCTTCGCCTGCCCGGTGGCGAGGGACAGATACCAGTCCGGCATGTGCGTCTGAATCCACGTCCACATCAGTTTGCCGGGCGAAGTCAGCGACCGCCGCTGGAGCAGCCACTCGCGATAGTTGTCCAGTTCCAGACTCGTGAACAGTGGCCAGCGGTGGCTGCCGATCACGTCGAGGTATTCCGAGTACGCGGAGTAACCGTCCCACAGGTCCACACCGCGGGGCCGGCGGGGGTCGAATTCGCGGAGCGCGTCGGATGTGCGAGCGACGGCCCGCAGTTGCTCCGTCGTGCGGCCAGCCCCCAGGTCCCACATCAGCACGCCGTCGCCCGACCGGAACCGGCGGAAGTGGTCGATCATCCGGTCGGCATCGCGGCCGACACTGATTGGCGTTTCCGCACCGACATCGCCCGTGCCGACCACGGGCACTTCCGCGATGACCATAAACGAGTTGTTCACCACCGCGTCGTCCACGAGGGCCGCGTCCACGGTGGCCGGGAAGGCGATCGTGTTGAAGGAGTAGTCTCGCAACAGTTTCAACGACTGCCCGGAGTGCCGCACGGCCCGCATGAAGAACGGCTTCTTGTCGATGAGGATTCGCCCGGCGACAAACTCGACCGCATAAGGGTGGGCCACGCCGTTCGGCAGCGTGCCCGACCCCGGCAGGCCACCCGGCGTCTTCTCGCGGCTGACCGGCCGGCCGATGCCCTTGAGCGGCTTCTTCGGGTCCGGCTTGCACGGCCCCACGTCGAGGTCGTCGATCCATACTTCGTTAATGCCCGGCCCGGCGTACACGTTCAGGACGACGCGATCGATGTACGCATCGGCCGGGTCGATCTCGCGGCCGAGTTGTGCCCGCAACACGGGCAGTTGCTTCTGAAGGGCGTCGGCCATCTTGCCCATCGTCAGCCGGTGCCACGACCGGATGCGTTCGTCCGGGTAGGTGTCGCCGACGATGATCGTGGTCAGTGGAGCTTCCGGCGTCTTCGGATCGCGTTCGCGGGGCAGCACTACGCGGGCACGCAACTGAATGCCCGCCCGGAAGCTCTTCACCCACACGCTGGCCGACGGCTCATCGCCGCCGACGGCCCGAATCGGGCAGGCAGGCGTGTCGTAGGTGTAGTAGACGAACTCGGCGTCGGCCTTGTTGCCGGCCGGCTGAACTTCGATCTTCAGGTATTCCGACGACGGCGCGTTGAAATACGAATTCGTGACGACACGGTGGTCCCGCTCGTTGACCTTCATGTTCGTGTCGCCGGCCACCCATGCCGGTTCACGGCCGGCGAACCCATCGCGGTGGACGTACCCGCGGACGGTGTCCGGCTGCTGTGCAACGACGACGGCCCCGAGTGCCGCGACCGCCACCACCAAGACGAGGAAACGCTGACGCATAACCGCACGCTCCGCACGGGGCCGAGACTCCCGAACAAAGGCGTATACCGCATGCCGGCGAGCGGGGGAAGGCGAAGTGTCACAGAGGGATAGTAGGTCCAATATCCGAATTTTGCGATTTGACCCGATCCTGCCGCCTGGGTAACATTGGGCCAGTTCATTCTCACACCCCTGTCGGGGGACAGGGTTTCTCATCACAGAGTTTTCGCATGCCTCGGTTCTTCGAAATCGCCCTGCGAAGCGGTCGTCGGAACGGGGCCCCCCATTCGGCGAGCCTCGTCGCGGAACAGTTGGAAAAGCGAACCGTCCCGGACGCCGGCACGTACACCACGATTTTCAGTTCGTCGAACCCGTCGTCCGTGACCGACTCGGTCACGTTTTCGGCTCAGGTTTCGGCCTACGACTTCTTCGATCCCACGTTTCTGTACACTCCGCCGGGCGGGACCGTCGAGTTCACCTACACCGAAGCGACTGACCCGTTCCAAATCCCGCAGTTCCTGGGGTCGGCGACGTTCGACTTCTTGGGCTACGCGACAGTGACGGCCACGGACCTGCCCAGTGGAAGCCTTACCGTCACGGCGACCTATGGGGGATATTTTTACTTCGATCCGTTCTTCGGCTTCTCGGAGTATTTTTACCCCAGTTCCGACTTCCTCGATCAGACAGTGCGGACCGAAAGCCCGACCTCTGCGACGACGACCACGCTGACCGTCACGCCGAACCCATCGAAACTCGGCCAGGCCGTGACCTTGACGGCCACGGTCGAAGCGGCCGAGGGCCCGTTGGCGGTCCCGCCGACCGGCGGCAGTGTCACGTTCAGCCTCGACGGGACGCCCGCGACGGTCCTGGCGACCGTACCCACCGACGCCGCCGGTGTGGCCGTCCTCACGACTTCGGCAATCCCCGTAGGAACCAGCACGGTCGTCGCCGAGTATTCGGGGATCACGACGTTCGAGCCGAGCCGCACGACGACGTCGCTAACGGTCACGCCCGCCGTGCCAGTCCGTCCCGCGAACACGCCCCCGGCCATCACCACTCCGTTCGCGGACACGTCCGTGCCAGTGGGTGGGTCGGCCGCGCTGAATTTCAGTGTGACGGACGCGGAGACCCCGGCCGACCAGCTGCGAGTGTCGGTTTCAACCGTGACGACCTCGGGCCCCGTTACCGCCGTCGATTTCCGACTCGTCGGGTCGGGGGTGAACCGGGCGCTGACGATCGCCGCCCCGGCCGAGCAGACGGAGACGGCCCAGATTACGGTGACCGTAACCGTAACCGACGCTGGCGGGCGGACGGCCGCGGACGAGTTTCAGGTGACGATCCTGCCACCGCCGCCGTTCGTGCCGGCTCCGCCGCCGCCCCCCCCGCCGCCGGCCGTGACACTCCCCCCCACGACGACGCAATCGCGGGACCCAGTCAACCGCCCACGGCTGACCGCCGCTGGCACGGCCGCCGGCACGGTCGGCACAGCCCAGTTGTTCAACGGCGACGGCACCTCCCGTTTCCAGGTCACGCCCTACGGCATCGGGTACACCGGCGGCGTGCGGACGGCCGTCGGCGACGTGGACGGCGATGGCACGCCCGACCTGATCACCGCCCCCGGCCCCGGCTTCGTCTCCCAGGTCCAAGTTTTGAGCGGGGTCGACGGCCACCGACTCGGCGACTTCCTGGCGTTCGAGAGTGCCTTCCTCGGCGGCGTGTATGTCGCCACCGCCGACTTTGACGGCGACGGCCGAACGGAAATTGTCGTCAGCCCAGACGAGGCCGGCGGGCCACGAGTCCGCGTCCTCGGCGGGATCGACGGCTCCCGAACCGTGACCGACTATTTCGGCATCGACGACCCGAGCTTCCGCGGCGGCGTGCGGGTCGCCCTCGGTGACGTGACGGGCGACGGGGTGCCCGACTTATTGGTGGCGGCCGGCTTCGGCGGCGGTCCCCGCGTCACCCTCTGGGATGGCCGGTCGGCCCTGACCGGCGTGCCGGTCGCGCTCGCCAACTTCTTCGCGTTCGAGGCGACACTCCGCAACGGCACCTACGTGGCGGCCGGCGACCTGAACGGGGACCGGTACGCCGACCTGGTGTTCGGCGGCGGCCCTGGCGGTGGCCCCCGCGTATTGGCGTGGGACGGCCGTCAAGTCGGCATCACCGGACCCGCCAGCCCGACCGTCCTGTTGAATTTCTTCGCCTTTGACATTTCCTCCCGATCCGGCGTGACGGTCGCCGTGGGGGACACCAACGGCGACGGCCGCGGCGACCTCCTCGCGGCCCCGGGCGGCCTCGGTACGCAACCGCTCGTGTTTGTCGGGCCGACCTTCGACCCGGCCGCCGCGGACCCGCTCGGCTTCGAAGGGGAGTACCCCGCGAGCGAGGCGTTACCGCCCCTGGCCGTGCCCACACCAATCGTGCCGCCCCCGCCCATCCTTCCGCCGGTCGTCATTCCTCCGATCGTCGTCCCGCCGGTCGTGCCGCCCCCGCCGAACGTGCCGCCGCCGCCCCCGATCAACTCCCCGCCGATCCTGCCCGACTTCGACGACGCGAGCATCGAGCCGCCGTATACGGGCCTGAACTACGGCTTCAACGTCCTCGACCTCGAGACTCCGGCAGACCAACTCGGTTTCGTCGTCGAGTCGTCCGACCCGAGCTTCTTCACCGCCCTGCGGGTGGAAGGCAGCGGGACGACACGCAATCTGTTCATCCAGCCGGCGCCCGGCCGATCCGGTACGGTTCTGATCCTCCTGACTGCCATCGACGGCGAGGGGCTGACCACGACGAAAGGTTTCCTACTCACCGTCTTCCCAGCCCCTACAGGGACTGGCACCGGGACTGGCACCGGAAATGGAACCGGAAATGGAACTGGCACCGGGACTGGCACCGGGACTGGCACCGGGACTGGCACCGGAAATGGAACTGGGACCGGGACCGGGACTGGAACTGGAACGGGGACTGGGACCGGCACGGGTAACGATACGTACATCAATAACTACACCGTGACCTCCAACCTGAGGGGGGCTTACGTCGGCAACTACGTCTCGAAAATCGAGGTTTATGACCATCCTAATCAGTACTACGATTCTTCGACTCACGACGCCCGAATCTATGTGACGCTCAACATCACCCAGGCGACGCCCGACGATCCGAACAGCGACCCGGCCAAGTCCTCGCTCGAGACGTTCACCATCGCCGGCACCATCCGCATTGAGGCCTTCCGCCTCGACAAAGGAGCGTTCATCGAGCCGCGGATCGTCGATGTACCGATCAAGGGCAAGTACACCCTCACCACGTTCCCAACTCTGACCACGAAGCAGGCCGGGGAACTCGTGATCCAGAACACCGACGAGCGGGACAGTAAAGTGAGCGGCTATGTGAACGGCGGCCGCTGGGACATAAAGGACGGCAAGATCATCAGTTCGTCTCTGGGCGGCGGGAGCGACCTGAAGTTTTACGCGAAGGGATCCGACGAGTACGAGAACTTCAAGGTGGTCGAGGACTTCACCCTGACCAAGAGTAATTAGTGGCCGCGGGTGTGTCGCTCGCCATTCCGGGGGTAATTCCCGACAATACCCGCATGAAATACCGCCCCAGCTTCGACGAATTCGCGGCCCTTGCGGCGTCCCATACCGTTGTGCCGGTCTACCGGCAGCTCGTGGCCGATACGTTCACGCCGGTGTCGGCCTTCCGCGCGATCGCGGCGAACGATGAGTGGGCGTTCCTGTTCGAGAGCGTCGTCGGCGGCGAGCGGATCGGCCGGTATAGCTTCGTCGGGGCCGACCCGTTCGAGCGGTTCGAGGCTTACGAACAAATCCTGAAGACCACGCAGTACGGCGAGACGCACACGACAACCGTGCCCGACCCGCTGAAATCGCTGGAGAACCACGTTGCCCGCTTCCGTGCGCCGCACCTGCCCGGCCTGCCGCGGTTCGTCGGTGGGGCCGTCGGCTACGCCAGCTACGACGCCGTGCGGTACGTCGAACGCCTCCCGAACCCGCCACCAGACGATCGGCACATCCCCGACCTGTGCTTCGGCTTCTACGACCGCATGGTCGTGTTCGATCACATCAACAAGACCGTGAACGTGATCGCACACGCGCATGAGGGGTCTGGGGTATCGGGTCTGGGGTCTGGCGGAGAAGAATTCCCGCCGGAGAAACTGCGCGAGGCTTACGATCTGGCGTGTCGGCGGGTGGATGAACTTGTCGAAAAACTATCGAAGCCAGTGACGGACCTACCGCTCAAGGACATTAGCCTTCGGCCGTCTTCTGCTGCCCGACCCCAAACCCCAGACCCCAGACCCGACCGCTATTCCTCCAACTTCACCCAACAGGGCTACGAGCAGGCGGTGCGGAAGACCATCGAGTACATCAACGCCGGGGATGCTTTCCAGGTGGTGCCTAGCCAGCGGTTCCAGACGGAGACGACGGCCGACCCGTTCAACGTCTACCGGGCACTGCGGGTGGTGAACCCGTCGCCGTTCATGTTCTTCGTGAAGGCGGGGCCGATCACGCTCGTCGGAGCCTCGCCGGAGATCATGTGCCGCGTCGAGAATGGCGAAATGGTCGTGCGGCCGCTCGCCGGCACTCGCAAGCGCGGGGCCACGCCGGAGGAAGACAAGGCGCTGGCCGACGAACTGGTGAAGGACCCAAAGGAGCGGGCCGAGCACATCATGCTCGTAGACCTGGCCCGCAACGACATCGGCAAGGTCGCGGAGATCGGCAGCGTGAAGATCGGCGACCTGCTCACGGTCGAGCGTTACAGCCACGTCATGCACCTGTCCAGCACCGTGACCGGCACCCTGAAGGCCGGGCTGACGGCCTTCGACGCGATGAAGTCGAGCCTGCCGGCCGGCACTCTCAGTGGTGCCCCGAAGGTGCGGGCGATGGAGATCATCGACGAACTCGAACCGCACCGCCGCGGCCCTTACGGGGGAGCGGTGGGGTACTTCGACTTCAGCGGCAACATGGATACGTGCATTGCGTTGCGGACGATGGTGATTCAGGGCACGACGGCCTACGTGCAAGCCGGGGCCGGCGTGGTGGCCGACAGCGACCCGACGAGCGAGTACCAGGAAACCGTGAATAAGGCGATGGGCCTGATGCGAGCGCTCGAGATCGCCGAGACGCAACTGTGACGCGAGCGAGTTGCGGCAGACCCCACCCGTCGAATCGACGGGTGGGCTTTTCGGTTTCTGGCTTGTGAGAGAGTTTGCAGAAGAAATGCGCCGAAAGCCCACCCGTCGCTTCGACGGGTGGGGTCGTTTCAGTCCCCGCCGCCAAGCACTTCACCCGTTTCTGCTTCACGAGGCACTTCGCTATCATGAAAAAGGATTTGACTGCAATTCTTAACTTGAGACAAACACAGAACCTATGTAAGTAGTTCAATGATCCAACTTGCACGACAAACGTGCGTCTATTGTGCGATGCGAATTTCTGGCGACTACGACTCGGTGTTCTGTGCGGAGTGCGGTTGCCCTGTCCACAAGAAATGCTTGCAGGATTCTAAATTAGAGCGCTTCGCATTAACCGAAAGCGCACTAGACCCACAACCCGGATGCTGTCCTCGTTGCGGTGGCCGGCCGGACCACCCCGTTGCAAGCGAAGTTCGCACGGAACGGATGAAAATGGCCGAGCGGGTTAGACTGGAATCGATACCCCCGCCGCCCGTCAAGTTCTCGTTCTCGACGCCGGTCGCCGAGCAAAGTCAGGAGAAGAAGGGATCGGGTATGACGTTCTCGGCCGTCGTGAGCATAATCATCGTGTACTTCTGCTTCCAAGGATTGACCGCACAGAACGAAACAGAGGTCCGTCGATTCGCCAGGCTATTCGTCTGCATCTGCGGGCCAATCGCTATCATTTTCTACGAAGTCTATCGCCGCAACAAAAATCCCCCACCGCCGGAATAGCTCGACGAGTGGGGTGCCCCTCACTTCACGAACTTGCCGACCATCTGCAGGAACTCCTCGTTGCTCTTCGTCTTCCCCAACTGCTTGATGAGCGATTCCATCGCGTCGGCCGGCTTCATCTGCATCAGGCTCCGTCGCAGCAGGTTGATCCGCTCCAGCTTCTCTGGTTCGATCAGCCGTTCTTCCTTCCGCGTGCCGGATGCCGCCAGGTCGATCGCGGGGTAGATTCGCTTCTCGGCGATGCGGCGGTCGAGCACCAGTTCCATGTTGCCGGTGCCCTTGAACTCCTGGAAGATCACGTCGTCCATCCGGCTGCCCGTCTCGATGAGCGCGGTGCCGAGGATCGTGAGTGTGCCGCCCTCTTCAAATGCTCTCGCGGAGCCGAAGAGGCGCTTGGGAATCTCCATCGCCCGGCTGTCCACGCCGCCGCTCATGGTGCGGCCGCTGCCCGAATGTTTGTTGTACGCGCGGGCCAGTCGCGTCAGGCTGTCGAGCAGCACCAGCACATCTTTGCCCTGTTCGGTCAGCCGCTTCGCCCGCTCGACGCACAGTTCCGCCAACCGCACGTGGCTGGCCGTGTCCATGTCCAGCGACGACGCGAGCAGCTGGAAGTGATCCGCACCGACGCCGTCCGGGGCGAAGCTCTTGATGAGCCGCCGCACTTCCGTGACTTCCTCCGGCCGCTCGTCCACGAGCAGCATAATGAGGTACATCTCCGGGTGGTTCACCGCGACGGCCGAGGCGATGTGCGAGAGCAGCACCGTCTTGCCCGACCGCGGCGGGGCCACGAGCAGGCCGCGTTGCCCCTTGCCGATGGGCGTGAACAGGTCCATGACGCGGGTCGTCAGCACGTCCGGCGTCGTCTCCAGGCGGATCGCCAGACGGGGGTCGATGGCCGTCAGTTCGTCCCACACGCGGCGGCGGAACGCCTTCGGGTCGCCGCCTTCGATCTGTTCGATGGTGGCCAGGCGGGGGCCTTGGCCGCGCCGGGGCGGTTCGAGCTGACCGCTGATGTGGCTGCCTTCGGCAAGATTAAACTTGTCGATGAAGGCACCCGGCACGTAGGGGTCGTCGGCCGCGTTGCGGTAGTTGCGGGCCGGGTTCCGGAGGAAGCCGTACCCGCGCGGGTGGCGTTCGAGGACGCCTTGAAACGTGAGAGCCGGTTGCATGTCAAACAGGTTCCGGAACGGAAGAACTCACATCAGCGGAGATCGGAGAAAGCGGCGAGCCGTCGCAGATAGCACGATTGTAAGCGACCGCGGCGAGGCTGGGTAGCGAAAAGTCAGGTCAATCGAACAATCCGCCGCCGGTCGGTCGGGGTGGCGACTTGCCCAGCAACTCGAACGCCCGCGGCGTGGCGATGCGGCCGCGCGGCGATCGCACGATGAACTGCTCTCGCAGCAGGTACGGCTCGATCTCGTCGGTGAGCGTGTCGCCAGCGATGTTCATCGTCGCCGCGATGGCTTCCACACCGGTCGGGCCGCCGCCGAATACGTCGATGAGCGTTTCCAGGTAGCGGCGGTCCTGCTTGTCCAGCCCGTCGCGGTCGACCTCTTGCATGTCGAGCGCCTGTCGGGCCACATCGAGCGTCACCGGCCCTTCGCCCACGCCGGGGTGGCCGGCATGATAACTTCGCACCCAGTACAGGCGGCTGTTCGCCACCCGCGGCGTGCCACGACTGCGGTGAGCGAGTTCGTGCGCCGCCTCCGGGGCCATCGGCAGGGCCAACTTCCGTGCGTTAATGCTGACGATCTGCGCGAGTTCGGCGATGGTGTAATAGTCGAGGTGCTCCTGCATCTTGAAGCGGTCGCGCATCGGGCCGGACAACATGCCGCTGCGGGTGGTCGCGCCGATCAGCGTGAAGCGCTTCAGGTTCATGGAAATGGTGCGGGCGTTCATGCCTTCGCCCAGCACGATGTCGATGCGGAAGTCTTCCATCGCCGGGTAGATGAATTCCTCGACGACGCGCGGCATCCGGTGAATTTCATCGATGAACAGGACGGAGCCTTCTTCGACGTTGGACAGGAACGGCAGCATATCGGCCGGCTTCGACAGGGCCGGGCCGCTGGTCATCTGGATCGTGGTGCCGAGTTCGTGCGGCAGGACGGTGGCGAACGTCGTCTTGCCGAGGCCGGGGGGGCCATCGAACAGGATGTGGCCGAGCGGCTCGTTCAGCATTTTGGCCGCCCGGACGGCGATGCCGAGCCGGCGGGCGACTTCCGTCTGGCCGATCACTTCGGA
>JBBQCQ010000002.1:0-20020 GCA_038318835.1 Gemmatales bacterium
CGCCCCGAGCGCCGACGCCTGTATCCTGATCTTCCTCGACGGCGGGCCGTCGCACCTCGACATGTGGGACATGAAGCCCGACGCCCCGGTCGAGATCCGCGGCGAGTTCAAGCCGATCCCCACGAGCGTCCCCGGCGTGCAGTTCGGCGAGCACCTGCCGAAGATGGCGCGATGGATGCACCGATCGGCCTTGATTCGCTCGGCCCATCACAACGTGAACAACGCGCACGCGGCCGGGGTGTACACGGCCCTGACCGGCCACGACCGCGGCGACAACTCCGCCTCGACGTTCACGCCGAACGACTACCCCGCAATCGGCTCGGTGCTGGCCCACCTGAAGCCGCCGACCTCGGCCGTCGTCCCTTACGTGTCGCTGCCGTACATCACGAAGGAAGGGGCGGGCGGCCCGCCGCAGCCCGGCTTCTACGGCGGATTCCTCGGCAAGCCGCGCGACCCGTTCTTCATCTTGAAGGACCCGAACGCCCCCAACTTCGACATGCCGGAACTGGCCCTCGGGCCGGACGTGGACCCCTCGCGGCTCGACCTGAGGCGGCGCCTCGTCGGCCAACTCGGCGGCAAAGCGGAGGCGTCGGCGGCCGACCACGACGCGATTCAGGCGAAGGCGTTCGACCTGCTCACGTCCCCGGAAATGACGCGGGCCTTGCGGATCGACCGGGAATCGCCGAAGGTCCGTGACGCCTACGGCCGCAACATCTACGGGCAGAGTGTGCTGCTCGCCCGGCGACTGATCGAGGCCGGGTCGCGGGTGGCGTGCATCTCGTGGGCACCCGACGCCAACGCGACCTGGGACACGCACGGCCAGAACTTCACGAAGCTCAAAACCTCGCTGCTGCCGCAACTCGACGCGGCCGTGGCGAGCCTGTTCGCCGACCTGGACGACCGCGGCCTGTTCGAGCGAACGCTGGTCGTGGTGATGGGCGAGTTCGGCCGGTCGCCGAAGGTGAACGCCGCCGGCGGCCGCGACCACTGGAACTTCTGCTACTCGCTGATGCTGGCCGGCGGCGGCATCAAGGGCGGGGCGGTCTACGGGGCCAGCGACAAGATCGGGGCGAAGCCGAGCCGCAACCCCGTGTCGCCGGCCGACGTGATCGCCACCGTGTACGCCGCCCTCGGCGTGCCGCCCGACACGGAAATGCGCGACCGGCTGCAACGGCCGTTCACCCTCGTCCCCTGGGGCGCGCCAATCAGCGACATCCTGGGGTGACAGGCATCACTTCGCCGCCGTTCCCCTCACAGACTTGTGTCCGGCGGTGCGCCATTTCAGCCCGGCGTGCGAATTCTTCGCCGCCGGGTCCTGTTTCTCCCCGAAACCATCTCTTGATTGGGGACGAAATTTGACAACCCCGGCCGTCCGTCGCAGAGTCCCCCTGATCGGAAGTTTGTGCGGGGACGAGTCAGCCCCGATCTGCACCGACGCATCGAGACGCTCCGACATGTCACCAGTGGAAACCGTTTCGCTCCTCCGAGATGGCATCGCGGCCGCGCGGGCGGGGGACAAGGCGCGCACTCGCACCTTGCTGCGACAAGTCACGGAGTTGGAACCGAACAACGAACTCGCGTGGCTCTGGCTGGCCAACACGGCCGAAGACCCCCGCGAATCGCTAGCGTGCCTGCGGCGGGTGATGGAAGTCAACCCCGGCAACGAGTACGCGGCCGCCGGCCTGCCTGACGCCCTCTGCCGGGCCGGCGTGGTGGCGGCGAAGGCCAACGAGCGGGCACAAGCGAAAATCTGGTTCTCGGAAGCGACCGACCTGGCCCCGCGGAACGAAACCGCGTGGCTGTGGCGGGCCGGCCTGGCCGACTCGGCCGAGGAAGGCATCGAACTCTTGCAGTTCGTCCTCGCCATCAACCCGGCCAACGAACGAGCCAAGCAAGGACTGGCCCACTACCAGGCGCAACTGGCCCCGCAGTGGGCCTGTCCGTTGTGCGACTACAAGGGCGAGCCGGGCAAGAACGCGAACGTGTGCCCGCGGTGCAAGTCGGTCGTCACCCTGGCCGAGCCAGCCGCGTTCGACGCGCCGACCGGGGCCGATCGCCGCACGCTGGAGACGGCCGCCCACAAGATTTACGCCGACCTGCAGGCCGATCCGAACTCGATGAACGCCTACAAACTCGGCCTGTCGTACCTGAACCTGGGGTACGTCGATGAGGGGATCAAGGCTCTGCAAACGGCGGTGAAAAGCCGCCCGGCCGACCCGGCGTGGAAGGCTCAGGTGAACCGCTTCGTCAAGCACCGCGACTCCCTCCGCAAGACGGCCGACGAGGAACGCCGCCGGCTCATCCCGGCCGTCAAGCCGACGATTATGATCGTCGACGACAGCCCGACCATTCGTAAGCTGGTGTCGGTCACGCTCGGCACGGTCGGGTATCAGACGGCCGAGGCCGCCGACGGGTACGAGGTGGCCGAACGGGTTCGCCAGTTGGGCGCACCGCACCTGTTCTTGCTCGATATCAACATGCCCGGCCTCGACGGCTATCAGCTGTGCAAGATGCTCCGCCAGAACGCCGAGACGGCGAAGGTGCCGGTCATATTCCTGACGGGCAAGGACGGGTTCTTCAACAAGCTCCGCGGCCAGTGGGCCGGGGCCGCCGAGTATCTGACGAAGCCGTTCGACCCGCAGAAGTTGTTGGCCGCCGTGGAAAAGATCGTGCCGCTTCAGAAGTCCCCCGCCTAACCTCTGCCGAGACGTGCCATGTCCCGCCCCACCGATGGCGACGCCCGGCTGAGCCTGTTCGGCCCCGGCGCGGTCACGAAACGGCCGGGGGCAATGACGAGCAGCGACGTGGCAGACGAGCGGACGGCCCCGAAGACTGTCTGCGACGGCGACGGCGTCGATGATCCGGCCGACGTGGAATTCGACCGCATCTGGCACGTGCTCCTGATGCAACTGCTCGGCCGCTTGGAATTCGGGCGAGCGGCCCTGCAAAACCCGGCCCACGTGCGGCACCCCGACGGCGCGGTTAAGCTCGCGGCCGCCATGGTGAACCAGGTGGCCGACTTCATCGCCACGCAAGTCGATCCGGTGCGGTACGCCCGGCCGATCGCCGATGCGTTGGCCGCCGCCGGCCGGTTTCTGACGGCCGCCCAGGTGGCGTCGGCCGGGCCGGCGAAGCGCGGCGGGTTCTTCGGCCTGTTCGCGAAGGCCGAGCCGACGGGGTCGATGGACGAGTGCCTCTGGGTGCTCCGCGACCTGACGCTGGTCCTCGAAAAATACTTCGTGCTCCTCGGTGGTTGTTTCCGCAGCCCGCCCGCGGCCCTGGAGTGGATGGACACGAGCGGCGTGTTCGTCGGCGAACTGAAACGCGCATTGAGCTGGTTCGAGGCGATGCCGCAAAACCTGTAGGAGCACCCGTCCGATGCCAAAAGATACGATCCTCGTCGTTGACGACAGCCCGACCGAGCAGCGGCTCGTCGCGGCCGCCCTCAGTTCGCAGGGCTACCGGGTCATCACCGCCGCCGATGGCGATGAAGCCATCGAGAAGGCGGCGAAGGAAATGCCGCGGCTCATCGTCCTCGATGTGGTCATGCCGAAGAAAAACGGCTTCCAGGTGTGCCGACAACTGAAGACGACGGCCGCCACGCAGAACATCAAGGTGCTGCTGCTGACGAGCAAGAACCAGGACAGCGACAAGTTCTGGGGGATGAAGCAAGGGGCCGACGCGTACATGACCAAGCCCTTCACCGACGCCGACCTGGTCACGAACATCACGAAGCTGATCTGACGATCGAGGAGAACTTGCGATGACCGACGGCAATGAGGCCTCCGTGCCGCCGTTCCCGTTCGGCGACCTGCCCTCGCTGCCCGACTCGGGCGACGAATGCGAGGCGTCGTCCGACGAGCTACCGTCGTGGCTGGCGGTGGGCGGGATGCCGCTGCCCGACCTGACTCCCGCGGCCGACCCGCTGCCCGAGCCGCCGCCGTCGATGCCGTCGGTGCCGTACTGGCCGGGGTTGGGGCAGGACGAATCGGCCGAAGACGTGAACGCGATGATGCTCCCGGCACGGCGACGGCGGGCCGACGACACGCTCTCCGACTTTCACGCGGACGAAATCGAATTCCCCGTTCACCCGTCGTCGGTCGATCAAGTTTCACCCACCGAACGCATGGCTGCCGAAGTCGGCGATCCACCCCGGCGGGTGGAACTGCCCGACGACGACGACATGCCCCTGCCGCCGCCGTTCAGCGCGCGGCTGAGTGAGTTCTCGCCGTTCGCCCTGCCGAAGCCAGAACCGCTGCCGGAACCACCCGCCCTGACCCGCACGCCGCCGCCGGTGGCGGAACTGGACATCCCGCCCGTGTCGGCCATCTGGCGAACCCGCCGGGTGACGATCGCGCCACGCCTGGAAGACGACGACACGGTGGCGGTGTTCCGCATCGTCGTCCGCGACGAAGCCGGCCGCGGCTACCCGAACTGCAAAGTGACGTTTCACCTGCCGGCCGGGCTGAAGCAAGTGCAGGCCAGCCGCAAGCCGCAGGCCAAGCGGGGCACCCTGCACTGGCACCTCGGCCCACTCGGGCCGGACGATGCCGTGCCGCTGTCGGTGAAACTGCCGGTCGCGCTCATCGGCCCCGATCTGGCCGTCACGCCGCGGGTCTTCGAGATCGCGTACCAGCCGCTACCCGGCGCACGGCTCATCGGCGAACTCGCGTCTCCGGGCGTCGTGTCGGTGGATGGCCCGTTCGCGATCACCCTTCGCGTGTCCAATGTCGGCGAACTGCCAACCCACGCCGTCACTCTCCGCGTCCTCGACCGGTCGCACGGCGGTGCGCCGGTGCTTGCACACGCACCACCGATTGCGCCTGGCGAGGCCGTATCGCTGACGGTCGATCTTGAAGCCCGCATCCCCGGTCGGCACGACTGGATCGCGACGGTCGAATCGTCCGGCAGCGAGCCGGCCGAATCGCTCTTCTCCACCGAGGCCGTCGGCACCACACTCGCCGTCGAGTTAAAGCACGAACCGATGATGCGGGTTGACGACGAGCAAGAAGTCTCGCTCGTCATCACGAACGCGGCCGCCATCCCGGCCCGCGGCGTGACGGCCATGCTCACGATGCCGGAAGAACTGACCTTTGCATCGGCCCCCGGTGGCGAGTTCGACCGCTCGCTTAACCTCATCGGCTGGCTCGTCGGCGACCTGGCCCCGCACGAATCGCGGACCGTGTCCGCCCGCCTCCGCGGCTTCGCCCCCGGCCTCGTCGCCATTCAAGCTCGCGCCGAGGCGATGACCGGCGCGGCCGTCGGCACCACGTCGAACCTGTTCGTCGAAGTCGATGCCCGTTCGACAAGTTCGACGCTCGACAAACTCCTCGCCGCAATGCAGGAAGCGGTGCCCGACGACGACGAACCGACCGCCGACCACGAACGGGCACCGGAAGTCGGCTCGCGGTACGTCGTGTTCGAGCTGGGCCGCAACCCCTACGCGGTGCGAATCGAGAACGTCCGCGAGGTTGTGCGTTCGACGAAGATCACGCCGGTGCCAGGCATGCCCGACTGGCTGCCCGGCGTGGCGAACGTCCGCGGCGACGTGCTCTCGGTGGTGGACCTGGCGCGCTTCCTGAACGTCGGCGACGACTCGCCCCGCCGCGGCGTACTCGTGGCACAGTCCGACGATGGCCAACTCGTGATCGGCCTGCTCGTGAACGGCGTCGTCGGCATCCGCCGCCTCCCACCGCCGCAACCGCTGGAGGACGACCTCCTCGGCGACGACACGCTGGCCGAGTACCTCGACGGCATCGCCGAATTGAACGGCAAGCTCGTGCCGATCCTGGACCTGAACGCCCTGTTCGCATCGACCGAGATGAACGCCTTCCAGATGGCTTAATCCGCCCGCGCCGTCCTCCGCCCGAACAGCGGGTAGCTGGGGTAGGTGAACTCGATCACGACGCCGTAGGGGTTGGTGCTCCGCGGGGCCGGCAACTGTGCGCCGACCGACAACTGCCAGCCGCTCTTGAACGTGTACACGCCGCCGATCACGGCCACGCCGATGTCGTTGTTGCCGCCGATCCAGTCGGCTTGAAACGACAGCCGATCCTTGATTATCGGCACCTCGTAGCCGAGCAGGAAATTGAACGAATCCCCTTGCCCCACGTAGGCCACGTTCGCGTAGTACGCCCCGACGTACAGTTTGCCGAGTGCTTCGCGGTCGGGCACTTCGAAGCTGTTGATGAACCAGGAAAAGTTCAGGAACCGCACGTCCTTCGGCCGTCGGGCCGGGTTGATGCCGAACTGCCCGCCGATGCCGAAGTCCCAGAAGTCCGTGACCTCGATTCCCTTCTGCACATTCGCGAGCAGGTCGGGGTTGACCTGCTGTTGCACGAACGGTTTGCCGCTATCGCCCCGCTCGTACATGTTCAAGTCGAGGATATTGAAGCCCGCCTCCCAGCCGCGACCGAGGCCGAAATCGAACGTGGAGTTGCTCGCCCCGACCGGCTGGGAAAAGTTGAACTGCTGCTGAAAGAACAAGTCCCCTGGCTTCGTGATGACACCGCTGGGCACATTGAACAAGTTTTGCTGGGCGAAACCGACGGCCGGGAAGAGACCGACGATTATCACCGTCCAGAAGCACCGGCGGGTCAAAGTGGGCGCGATCATGGGTGCTGTTACGACGGTCGTGCGGATGAAACTTCTACGATAGACTTCGACAAATCGTCATGTTCGGAATCATGGAAAGAATCGCCCAACAGGGTTACGGAGACGATCACACCCCGTGTTCCGAAATCATGTCGCGCCACCGAAATCATGTATCAACTCTCCCGGCAATGACTTATCGTCGGCGGTTTCCGAGGATCGACTCAGATTCGCGGCTCATAGTCTTGACGAATAAATAGAATTAGCTTAACCTAATACTTGAAGTTCGCCCACACTATGAGGGCTGCTCGTGCGCCGATCCCGATCCGCGTTTACGCTCATCGAGTTGCTCGTTGTCGTCGCCATCATTGCCATTCTCATCGGGCTGTTGCTGCCGGCCGTGCAGAAGGTTCGCGAGGCGGCGGCACGGTTGAAGTGCCAGAACAACCTCAAGCAGATTGGCCTCGGCTTCCACAACTACGAGGGCAGCAACAACCGCTTCCCGCCGGCCTACGTCACGGCCGATCCGCGGCTCGACGGCACCGCCTTCGGCATCGCCTTCGGCGACGACAACCGCAACGGCCCGCCGGGGTGGGCGTGGGGCGTTTTCCTGTTGCCGCACCTGGAGCAGGAGAACCTCTACCGGCAGTTCGATCTGAAGCAGCCATGTTGGTCGCCCGCCTTCGCCGCCGCGGTGAACACGAAAGTGAGCGCGTTCCTCTGCCCGTCGGCCACCGGCGGCAGCAATGGGTTCGACGTGGAGCGCGAGGGGGCCGACGTGCGGCACGGCACGCCGATGACGCGGGCGGACGGCAGCCGCATCCGGTTCGCGCATTCGCACTACGTCACGAACGCCGGCATTCATCAGCCCTGGGGCCGCACGACCGCGTACTGCTACGACTACGACGTGGCCGAACCCGTCCCCGAGAACGGCGGCAAGCTCGCCCGCATCGACGGGCCGTTCTACCGGAACTCGCGGGTCACGGTGGCGATGATCCCCGATGGGCTGTCGAACACGATCTTCGTCGGCGAACACAGTTCGTACCTGAGCAACAAGACGTGGGTGGGCGTGGTGCCGGGGGCGGTGACGCCGCCGCGGCTCGACCTGCGGCCGTGGCCGAGCGAGAACAACGGAGCCGGGTGCCTGGTCGGCGTCCACAGTGGGCCGGACACGCACGACCACCCGGAGGTCATCATCCATGCCCCGAACGACCCGTTCGGCCACACCGACCAGATGTGGGGCGAACACGGCACCGGCTGCAACGTGCTATTCGGCGACGGCTCGGTGCGGTTCGTGTCGACGTTTATCAACCCGAACACGTTCGTCGCAATCTCCACCCGCGACGGCGGGGAGGTGCCCCTTGGCGACTGACCGAACCCATCGCTACGCGGTGTTCGCCCTGCTGGGGTTGGTGCTACTGGTCGGGCTGGCGGTCCTGTCTTCCTACTGGAGCCGACCGCCGCAGATGGGCACGAGCGAAGATGCCTTCCAGACGGTGGACGCCCTCTACACGGCCGTGCGAAGCCGCGACGAGGCCCGCCTGGGCCAGTGCGAGCAGCGGCTGAAGGCATACCGCGAAGCAGGGAAGCTACCCGCGGCGGCCGCCGATTCGCTCGATGCGATCGTCCGCACGGCTCGCGGCGGCGGATGGGAGCCGGCCACGAGGACGCTCTACGACTTCATGCTGGCCCAGCGGCGCGAAGGCGTGCTCGAACCGCACGCGGAGAAGAAGAAAACCAGGAAGTAGGTCGCCCCTGCCGGGTCTGACCGCCGGAATTGCCTTACCCATTTCGCGCCGCCCGTCGATTTTCCGCCACCGCCCCAAGCTCCGACCGAAATCCCGTCGGTTCGTTTCAATCCGATCACGCAAACTTCCACTCCTGTTCTAAGTTCCAGGTTGAACGCCGAGACGATGGCGGAAACACCCGACCGAGGACGCCCGATGACGCGCGCGACAAGTTCCCTGCGATTGTGGCAGAAGTTAGCCCTGATCGCCGTACCCTCTCTGGTCCCGATGGCGGGCCTACTGTACCTGGTGGTCGGCCCGGCCACCGACGACGTAGAAGTGCTGAAAGCCTCGGCCCGCTCGATGGTGGCCTTCGGGGCGGCCGGCCTGGCCCTCGGCGGGGTAGCCTTCTGGTTCGTCGCCCGCGGCCTGACGCGGCAAGTGGCGAGCCTCAACGACGCCCTGCACGCGGTCAACGCCGGCGACTTCCAGACCCGTGCGGCGGTGGTCACGACCGACGAACTCGGCGAGACCGCCACGGCTCTGAACGCCGCGCTCGACAAGACGCTCGCGCTCGTGCAGTCGCAGGACGAGAAGGCCGAGATTCAGCGGAGCATTATGAAGTTGCTCGACGAAGTCTCCGGGGTGGCCGACGGCGACCTGACGAAAGAAGCGGAAGTGTCCGCCGACGTGACCGGAGCCATCGCCGACAGCTTCAACTTTATGATCGACCAACTGCGGAAGATCATCGGCAACGTGCAGCACGCCACGCAGCAGGTGTCCACGGCCGCGAATCAGATTTACACCTCGGCTGAGACCCTCGTGGACGGGTCGCAAGACCAGACGGAACAGATCGTCACCACGTCGGCCGCCATCGATGCGATCGCGACGAGCATTCAGCAGGTCTCCGAGAACGCGGTCACGTCCACGGCCGTCGCCCAGCAAGCCCTCACGACGGCGAAGCAGGGGAACATGGCCGTGCGGAACACGATCGAAGGCATGAACAAGATTCGCGAACAGGCCCAGGAGACGGCAAAGCGGATCAAGCGGCTGGGCGAAACGTCGCAGGAGATCGGCCAGATCGTGCAGCTCATCGACGACATCGCCGACCGGACGAGTATTCTCGCACTGAACGCGTCGATTCAAGCCGCGGCCGCTGGCGATGCGGGTCGCGGGTTCGCCGTGGTGGCCGAGGAAGTCGAGCGGTTGGCCGTGCGGTCCACCGAGGCGACGAAGAAGATCAGCACGCTCGTGAAAGCCATTCAGGGCGAAACGAACGAGGCCGTGAGCGCCATGGAAAAGAACATTCAGGAAGTCGTGAGCGGCTCGAAGGTCGCGAACCAGGCCGGTCAGTCGCTCAACGAGATCGAAGGCGTGTCGATGAGGCTGGCCGAGTTGATTCAGTCCATCTCGCTGGCGTCCAAGCAGCAGGCGAAGGGGTCCGAGGCGCTGGCCCGGTCGATGGGCAACATCAGCCAGATCACCCGGCAGACGGCTGTGGGTACGAAGCAGACGGCCGAGAGCGTGAACACGCTGGCGAAGCTCGCCGACGACCTTCGCGGGTCGGTGTCGGCGTTCAAGCTGCCGGCGGGGTACGGGAACAAAGCTTAGACGTGCCAGCGTGTGAGGGTGTGAGAGGGGAGGGGTAAAAACCCGGTCTTTTATTCTCGCACCTTCACACCCTCACACCCTCACACTCCGTCATCGCGGGCACCATGAACCGAACCGTCGATCCCGAAATTCTTCTCGGCTTCCTCGAAGAGGCCAACGGCTATCTGCCGGCCGTGCGGGCCGGGATTGCGGCCCTCCGCGAGAACCCCGACGAGCCGGCCGCCGCCGAGGAAGCGTACCGCTGCGTTCACACCATCAAGGGTGCGGCCGCGATGGTCGGGCTGGCCGGCCTCAGCCACATCGCGTACCACCTCGAAGAAGTCCTGGACGAACTCGTGCAGGGCAAGCTGAAGCCCGAGCCGCACGTCTTCCCCGTGCTCGAACGCAGCGTCGCCAGCGTCGAGGCGTACATCGACGGCACGCTCGGCGAGAACCTGCAAGAAGACGCCCTCGTGGCCGAGGCTGTGCAGAGCCTGCGTGCCCTCCGTGGGCTGCCGCCGGCCGAGTCGGCCGCGACCGGGGCGGCGATCGGCGGCCCCGACTGGGTAACGCCCTACGAAGACGCCGCCACACCCGACGACACGCTCGAAGACCTCGGTCCGCCACCGTTCGGCCTGTTCGCCGCCGACACGAAGGAACTTCCCCCGCCGGCGAACGACGTTTTGCCGGAACTGCTCGAAGTCTTCAAACTCGAAGCCGACGACCACCTGCGGGCACTGACGACACTACTGCCCGCGACGCGCAAGAACCCGGCCGACCGCGACCAGTGGCAGGAAATCCGCCGTGCCGCCCACACGCTCAAGGGCACGGCCGCGATGGTCGGCTTCGCCGACGTGACGAAGCTGGCCCACCGGATGGAAGACCTGCTCGACGGGTACTACGAAGGCACGCGAGTCGCCACGTCGGGCGAGATCGACGTGCTGTTGAGCAGCACCGACGCCATCGAGGACACGATCAACGGCCGGCCGACCGACTTCTCGCCGCTATACGCCCGGCTCGACGCCGCGTTGGCCACGGAAGTGAAACCCGAACCCCGGCGAGCCGAGGTCCGTAAGGACCCGGGTGAATCGCGGGAAGAAGTTCCCCCGCCCCCTGCCGCCCTTGAAGACACCCGGCCCCTGACGGTGCCCGGCTCGCCAGAAGCGACGGCCGAAACCTACGTCCGCGTGCCGATCGAGAAGCTCAACGACATCTCGAAGCTCGTCAGCGAACTGCTCATCGCCCGCACGGCGTTCGAGTCGCGGATGGCCGACTTCCAGCGGCTACTCGGCGAAATGGAGCCGAGCACCACCCGCCTCCGCCGCGCCTCGACGAAGCTCGAAACCGGCTTCGAGGCGTCTGCCCTCGGCGCATCGCTGAGCCTGCCCAGCCCGGAGGAATTCGACGACCTGGAGTTCGACCGATATACGGAACTGCACCTCATCAGCCGCGAGTTGGCCGAGACGACCAACGACATCCAGACGCTCGGCAGCGAACTCGGGCACGTTCACGGCGACTTCGACGGCTTCCTCACGCGGCAGTCGCGATTATCGACAGAACTCGAAGACAAGCTCATGCGGCTGCGGATGGTCCCGTTGGCCACGACCGCGAACAAGCTGCACCGCACCGTCCGCAACGCCGCCGAGCAGACCGGCAAGGCGGCCGAACTCATCCTCGAAGGCGAGCGCACCGGCCTCGATAAAACCGTGCTGGAAGCGATGGCCGACCCGCTGCTGCACCTGCTGCGCAATGCCGTCGACCACGGGCTAGAAACGCCGGAAGTCCGCCGTGCGCTCGGCAAGCCGGAGGCCGGTACGATCCGCCTGTCGGCCGTCCACGAGGGCAACCAGGTCGTGCTGCGGATCGCCGATGATGGCCGCGGCATCGACGCCGACGCCGTGCGAGCGACGGCCGTCGCCCGCGGGCTAGCGGCCGAAGGGGAGGTTGTCCCGGTCGAAGACGCCTACGCCTTCTTGTTCGCCCCTGGGTTCAGCACGAAGGCGGCTATCAGCGAACTGTCCGGCCGGGGTGTCGGCCTCGACGTGGTGAAGTCGAAGGTCGAATCGCTGAAGGGCACGGTCGCGATTTCCTCGCAGCCCGGCCGCGGCACGACGTTCACGATCCGCCTGCCGATGACGCTGGCCATCACACGGGCGCTCATGGTGCAGACGAACCAGCAGACCTTCGCGATCCCGCTCGATGCGGTCGAACAGATTCTCCGCTTCGACGAATCGGACGTGCAGCAGATCGGCCGCGAGCCCGTGCTGAAGGTCGGCGATGTGACATACCCGGTCGCCCACCTCGGCCGCGTGCTGGGGTTGAAGCAATCCCCCGACGACACCGTGACGCGGCCGCCGGTCCTGCTGCTGCGTGCCGGCGAGAAGCGGCTGGCCCTCGTCGTCGAACGGCTTATCGGCGGTCGCGAGATCGTCATCAAGAACCTCGGCCCGCACCTGAAGCGAGTGCCGGCCGTATCTGGGGCGACGCTCCTCGGCGACGGCAGCGTGGTGCTGATTCTCAACCCGCCGGACCTGATCCGAGCGGCCGCCGCCGTGCTCGCCGTGACGACCTCGCAACTGCTGCCGCGCGCGACCGCCCCACGGGTGCGAGCCGCGACGACGGTGCTGCTGGTGGACGACTCGCCGAGCGTCCGCCGGGTGCTCACGAACCTCGTCGAGCGACAGGGCTGGAAGGCCATCGCCGCGAAGGACGGCAGCGATGCCCTGGAGGCGTTGCAGCGCGGCCAGGCCTTGCCGGACGTGGTGCTCTCGGACATCGAGATGCCGCGGATGGACGGGTACGAACTGCTCAGCAGCCTGCGGAATCAACCGGCGTACCGCCACTTGCCGGTGGTGGTCATCTCGTCGCGGGCGACCGAGAAGCACCGCCGCAAGGCAATGGACCTGGGCGCATCGGCCTACGTGACGAAGCCGTACCAGGATGAATCGCTGCTCGACGTGATCCGCCAACTGACGCGCCAGAATGCGGAACGCGGAATGCGGAACGCGGAGTTGAAAACCAGTTGACCCGATCCCGGTTTTGAATTTCGCACTCCGAATTCCGCACATCAAGGAACCCGCCGTGGTCGCGACAACAACCAACCTCGTCCGGCTCACGGTCGGCCCGGTCACGGTCGGCCTGGACATGGGCCGCGTCCTCGGCATCGAGCGCGGCGACCGCATCAAGCCCGTGCCCGACCGCCCCGACCTGGTCGGCCGCATCGTCAACCGGGCTGGCGACTGGCCGGTACTCGACCTCGCCGCCCGCCTCGGCCTCGACCATTCGCCCAACCCGCGAACCGGGCAAGTCGTCCTCACGGCCGTCGCCGGCGAACGTCACGGCTTGTTGCTTGACCGCGTCTCTCCGATTGCCCGCCTCTCGACGGTGGACGTGCGGGCCGTGCCGAAAAGCGTGGCTCGTCGCGGCCTGTTCTTCGAAGGTTTGCTGATGCTCGACGGCCACCCGCTGTTGCTGCTGGACCCCGACCGACTGGCTGGGGAAATCGATCTGTTCGCCGCCGACCCGGACGACGCCCCGCCCCCGCTGCGACAATCGCCCGCAAAGCTCGCCGCCGACCGCTTGCTCGTCGTCCGGCAGATCGAGTACCCGTTGCCCGGCGGCCGCGTCGTCGGCTTCGGCCTGCCGGTCGGCTGCATCACCGAGATCATCGAAGCCCCGGTCGGCACGCCGGTGCCGGGGGCCGCGGACCACGTGCGCGAAGTGATCGCCTGGCGAGACCGCCCGCTGCCGGTGGTGGACCTGGCCACATGGTGTGGCCTCCGCACACCGCTGACGCCCGTCCGTCGCGTGGTCGTGATTCGCACGGCCGCCCGCGAACCACTCGGCCTGCTCACCGGCCCCGGCGTGCGAATGCTACCGCTCCCGCTGCCGAACATTCCCTCGCGCCGGCCGATCACGTTAGATGAAGACCGCGTCCTCGGCGTCTTCGACACGAACGACGTGACGCTGGTGATCCCGGACCTGTCGAAGCTGACGCGGCGATAACCTTCACCGTTCGCGGGACACGATCACATCCACGTTCCGCACGCCGATGCGATTCGGCGCGGCGGCCATTTCTCGCAGTTCGGCCAGGATCGTCGTTCGCAACACGTCCTCGATTTCCGCCAGCACCCGAGCCGCGGGCATGCCGTCCAGCACGCGATGATCGAAGTGCAACCGCACATCCAGCGACCCATCGGCGGCCACAAGGCCATAGTTCAGCGTGGCCGTCACCGGCGAGATCAGGTTCAGGCACGTCGCCCCGGCCGACGCCGTCGTGCTGATGGCGAACGTGCCGAACTGCCGCGTGCGGTGCCGGCCGGATACTTGCGTGGCGTACCACCACCCGAACCGGCGGAACGGCCGCGGCAGCCGCATGAACCGCAACAGCCGCTTGAAGTCGCGGACTTCGTCGACCGGTTTCGTTCGCCAGTTCTCGATCAACTCTTGCAGACGGGGCAGCGATTGCTGATCGGGCAAGCGGAACTGGCCGAAGAACACGGCCGACTCGCCGCGGTACTCGCGCTCGACGGACACCGTGCCGACGCTGTCTTCGGTTTCGTAGAAGTGCGGCCACGGCCACGGGAAGTACCCCCGCCGCAGTTCCGCCCGCCGCTTCGCAACGATGCCGAACGCCTTCGCGAACAGCGCCACCCACGACGGCGGATCAGGCAGCGCGTGCCGGGCCGAGACCACGTCGGCCAGTTGCATCTTCGCTTCGATGGTGATGATCGGAATGGAGCGGCAAACCCGCATGAGCTCGGCGATCACCCGCCGGGCCTGCGATACCGAAATCCAGCGGCCACGAACGCGACGCATGCCAGCGTGTTCACTCCGTCCGGGAGGGCGGGGTCAGGGATTGCAGTTCCGCAACGATCTCCGTCCGTAACACCCGTTCGACTTCGGCCAGAGCTTTCGCGGCCGGTACACCATCATACACGCGGTGGTCGAAGTCGAGTCGTACATCCAGCCGGCCGGCCTCGTCGAAGGGCCCGAGGCTCAGGGTATTGGTCAACACCGACGCCATGCCGACGGTTGTGGCCCCGGCCCCCGCGACCGAACTGATGCCGAACGTGCCGAAGTTTTGGGCCTTGAGCCGCCCCGACTGATAGAGCGCGTGGACCCACAACACCCGCCGGGCGAGTTTCGGCAATTTCGTGATACGAATCGTCCGGGACAGCGGCTCTAACGATTCGAGCGGCTTTGTCTTAAAGTCGTGCAGTGCGGCCGCAAGATCGGCCAGCGGCGTGGTGTGCGGATCGCGGAACAGGGCGAACAGCACCACCGGCTCGCCGGCATATTCGCGCTCGATGGCGACGGCGGCCACGCTCTGATCGCACTCGAACAGGTGCGCCCAGGGGAACGTCATGTACGCCTGCCGCAACGCAGGCCGGTCGGCCGCGACGCGGGCGAACGCCTTGGCGAACAGCAGCACCCAGTTCGGCGACGGCGTGACCGCCTTGCGAGCGGCGACGACCGGCCCCAGGTCCATCCGCCGCGTGATGGCCACGAGCGGCATCTTCCGCGAGAAGTGGATGAAGTCGGCCATCAGCGTCCGCGGCACCGACAGCCCGCGGGTGCGGCCGGTGCAGTAAAACGGCGGCGGGAAGAACATGGTGGCGTCTCCGAGCTGCCTACTGAACGATGGGATCGTTTCTCGGGCGAAGCCCAGGGACGACCGTCCCTGGGGTCAGGTAGTACCCAGGGACGGTCGTCCCTGGGCTTCGCCCAAATCCACCCTGACTTCGTTACGGGAACAACCCCCGCCGTTGTTTCTCGAGCGCCACCTTCTTCACCCCCAAGGCCAGCGCGGCCAGGCGCATCGGCAGGTTGCGCTCCTTTGCCAGCTTGCGGACACGGTGGAAGGCGCCGAGCATCAGTTCGCGGAGCTTCTCGTTGACCTGCTTCTCGCTCCACATCAGTTGCTGAATGTCCTGCACCCACTCGAAGTACGACACCGTCACGCCGCCGGCGTTGCACAACACGTCGGGGATGATGAATACTCCGGCCGCTTCCAGGATCGCGTCTGCCTCCGGCGTCGTCGGGCCGTTCGCCCCCTCGGCCAGGATGCGGCACTTCAGGTGCGCGGCGTTGTCCTTCGTGATCTGCCGCTCCATCGCCGCCGGTATCAGCACCGTGCATGGGGTCGTTAGCAGTTCGTCGTCCGGGATCGCCTCCGCGCCGGGGAAGCCGACGATCGACTTTCGCGGGTCGGCTGCCGCGTACCGGGTGAGGGCCGACACGTCGATGCCGGTCATGTTGCGGATCGAGCCGTACCGGTCGCCAACGGCGAGGAGCTTTGTGCCGTGCTTGGCGAGTTCGTCGCACACCACCGACCCGACGTTGCCGAAGCCCTGTACGACGGCCGTGGACTCGTGCGCCGTCAGGTCGAGTTCGCTCAGTGCCTCGCGGATGCAATACACCACGCCGCGGCCGGTCGCCTCGCGACGGCCGATGCAGCCGCCGAGTTCGACCGGCTTGCCGGTGACGATCTCCGGGCAGGCGTACCCGACCTTCATGCTGTACGTATCGTAAATCCACGCCATCGTCTGGTCGTCGGTGCCCACGTCGGGGGCCATCACGTCGATCCGCGGTCCGATGATGGCCAGCACTTCTTCCGTGAACCGGCGGGTGATCCGCTCCTTCTCGCCGATGCTCATGGTGGCCGGGTCGCAGGCGATGCCCCCCTTCGCGCCGCCGAAGGGCAGGTTCATGATGCCGCACTTCCAGCTCATCCACATGGACAGCGCCGCAACTTCGCCGAGGTCCACCTGCGGGTCGTATCGTAGACCGCCCTTGCTCGTGCCGCTGGTGTGCGTGTGCTGGACGCGGTAGCCGATGAACACCTTCGTCGCGCCGGTGTCCATGCGAATCGGGATGGAGCAGACGAGCGACCGCTTCGGCATCATCAACCGGGCTTCGATCCCCTCTTCCAGGTCGATGACCTTCGCGACGTTCCGCAGTTGCTGGCAGGCCATCCGGTACGTGGGGCTGGACTCGAACAGGTTCGGTTCCGACATCGAGGACGCTCCAAAGGAAAGAGGCGAGCGGGGGGCGTCAGCCCCCTGATTCTGGTTTTGAATGAGAGAATCAGGGGGCTAACGCCCCCCGCTCGCCAAGATCGGGGTTACTTCTTCTCCAACAGCTTCATCGCCTTCATCCAGTCGATCAGGCGGTCGGGCCAGCCGGCGACGGACGGTTCCGGTGCGATCCGCCACTTGCCCGTGGCCGCGTCCTTCCAGCCGGTGCCGAGGCCGAGGCCGTGGGTGCCCTTCGCGTACAGATGCAGTTCGCACGGCACCTTCGCCTTCTTGCAGGCCGAGTAGAACAAGAGCGCGTTTTCGGGCAGCACGGCCGTGTCTTCGCTCGTGTGGAAGATGAACGTCGGCGGGGTCTTCGCTGTCACCTGCTTGTCGTTCGAGTAATACTCCAACAGTTTCGCGTCCGGCTTGTCGCCGAGCAGAGCCTTGACCGAGCCGCTGTGCGTGACCTTCGGGTCGGTGGAAATCACCGGGTACGCCAGCACGAGGAAGTCCGGCCGACAGCTTTGTTTGTCGATCTCGTCGCCGTCGGTTTTGTCCTCGAAGTGCGTGCCCGCGGTGCTGGCGAGGTGGCCGCCGGCCGAGAAGCCCCAGATGCCGATGCGAGTCGGGTCGATGCCGAACTCCTTCGCCTTGAACCGCACCGTGCGGATGGCCCGTTGCGCGTCTTCGAGCGGGGCCGACAGGAGTGGGCCGGGCCGATCCTTCTGGGCGATGCGGTATTGCAGGACGAACGCCGTGACGCCGTGCTTGTTCAGGAACAGGGCCGCGTCTTTACCCTCGTGTTCGTCGGCGAGGAAGCCATAGCCACCGCCGGGGCAGATGATGCACGCCGCACCGTTGGCGGTGGCCTTCGCGGCCGGGTAGACGGTGATATTCGGTTTATCCCACTTGCTCTCGCCGACCGCGTGCGGGGCTTTGCCCGACCACAGGGCGAGGACTAACATCATGGCCGTCATGCGAACACTCCGAGAGGAAGAGGATGGAGTGAAGATATGTCCTGGCTCATCAAAACGGAACGCGGAGGACGCGGGATTTTGAACGCCGGATGAAAACCGGATCAGATGGGAAATTGGTTTTGATCCTGTCTTTGATCCGGCGTTCCAATCCCGCGTTCTCCGCGTTCCGTTTTCAATCCAATTCTACAACTCCGTTTCGGCGTCGGTGTACGACCGTCGCGGCGGGGTGCTGCGGTCGGCGATGCCCTGCCGGACTCGCACGGCTCGGTCGTTCAGCACACCGACGGCCACGCGGGTTTCGAGGGCCAGCAACAGCGACCCGTAGGCCATCGACACGACCGCCGCCCCCGAGATGGCGACGGCCACCCCGGCCAGCGTCTGGGCCACGCTCACCGAGACGTGGGTCGAGAGGATCGAACCCAGCAGCGCGAGCATGGTCGTGCTGGCGAACCCGCTGAGCGCGACATAGAACGCCCCGAGTGCCTGCGTGAGCATAATCATCCGCCGCTGGTACGAGGTCAGCTCCTTCAGCCGCCCCTGCTCGTACAGCGTCTGGAGCACCTCTTGGCGTTCCAGTTCGATCGTGATGTCGCGCGTCTGGTCCACGGCCCGTGCCAGGCGGTTGCTGGTGCTGAGGGTGAGGATCGACGAGGCGTTCGTCAGCACGGCCGGGGCCACGATGAACGAGAAGGCAATGAACGGATTCGCGGCCGGGTCCATGAGTCGGCAGTCTCGGGCGGGCGAACGGCCCGCGAGCGCGGAGAGGGGGGCGGGTTACTTCAGAACTTCCACGGATTGCAAGAACTGGTCGCACAGGTGCAACTCGGTCGGCGATCCGGCAAACACAGACTTCGAGATTTCCTGCCGAAGCGTGTCGAGCGATTCCTTAACGCCCGGCTCGCTGATCCGCTTGGCATCGACGACCACGCTCACTTCGATTACCTTGTCGCGGCGAGCGAACTTGAACGTGACGGTCGGGGATGGGCTTTCGGCCGCGACGGGTTGCAGGAACTTGGCCAGCCGTTCGACATCCTCCTTGTCGGCCTCGGCCGCGTAGAGGACTTCCACTTTGCCGTCGGTGTGGGCGAGGCGAACGTCGGGCCGGGGTGGGATGGTCCTAAGCGTCACTAGCAACTCGTTGCACGCTTCCATCTCCACGGGTGCCCCCTTGAACACCGCCCGCGAGTACCGCGCTGCGTCCAGGCCGAGGATCGCGTTGAGGTTTTTCTCGTCGTTCTGGTACTGCTTCTGGACCGGCATCCGCACCTGATACCCGGTGGCCGTCTTCCGCAACTGGAACGTGCGGCGGTCGGTGACGCCGCCCATGTTGTTCGCGATGAAGGCCGCCAGTCGCTCGGCTTCCTCCTTCGTTGCGCCGTCCTTGTAATAAACTTCGACGTTGCCCTGCTCGATCTTGGAGCCGAACCCGCCGCCACAGCCCGCGAGGGCGAGGAGTAACACCGGGAGAATGGCGGTTCGGACGCAAGACATGGCGAACTCCTGAGACGGCCGAGGGTGCAACTACCAGCGTACCACCCCCGCCGGCCGCTGGCCAGAACGTCCGTGGGCGATTCTCACAACACCGGGGCCGGGTTGCGTTCCTCGAACCCGCGCTGGTGCCAGTACGGGTACGCGAGCGTCGTCGCGCTCGCCGCGTCGAGCTTCGCCACCTGCGCCGCCGTGAGGTTCCACCCGACGGCTCCGAGGTTCTGCTTCAGTTGCTCCTCGTTGCGGGCACCGACGATCACCGTCGCCACCGTCGGCCGTTGCAGCAGCCAGTTCAACGCGATCTGCGGCAGCGTCTTGCCCGTCTCCTTCGCCACTTCGTCCAGGGCATCGACCACCGCGTAGACGTACTCGTCGTCTAGCGGCGGCCCCTTGTCGTTGGAAAGCTGACTGTTCAGCCGGCTCTCCTTCGGCAGCGGTTGCCCGCGGCGGACCTTGCCCGTGAGCCGACCCCAGCCGAGCGGACTCCACACCACGGCCCCGACCTTCTGATCGAGCGCCAGCGGCATCAGTTCCCACTCGTAATCGCGGCCGACGAGGCTGTAGTACGCCTGGTGCGCGACGTACCGCGGCAGGTTGTACTTCTCCGCGATGGCCAGCGATTTCA
>JBBQCQ010000003.1:0-19992 GCA_038318835.1 Gemmatales bacterium
ACGGTCAGAAGCGGCGCCTGTCCGGATTGAACACCTACAAGCTGGAACGCGGCTCGGCTCAGTAAGCGGTCCGTAGTCAGGTTCGTGTGCGGGGCCGGGAGGGGATTACCCTTCCCGGCCCCCGGCGTTTCTGTAGGCCAATCGTATGCCTGACCCCATCCTGATTCGCTGCCCGCACTGTGCCCACGCGCTGACACTGCCCGAAGAGTTCCTCGGCCAGGTCGTCTCCTGCCTGGAGTGCCGCTCGCCGTTCCGCGCTCCGGTGCGAGACGGCGACACGCTCACCGACCCGGTGAAACTCTCCCGGCCGACCCGCATCCCGGCCCGCATCTTCGTGCCCACGTTCGGGCTGTTGCTTCTCGGCTTTGCGGGGCTCTTCGTCAATCTGTATCTGGCATGGTGGTTCCGGGCCGACCCGCAAGGGGCTGCCAAGTTCGCGGAAGCGAACATGTACTTCCTGCTGGAAACCGAACCGCCCGCCGAGAAGGCGAAGGACGGCAAGCCGCCGACCGACGCCGAGGAGAAGCAGAGCCGCGACGATCAGGCCGAGCGACAGCAGCAAATCGTGAAGGAGACGGCGGGGAAGGTGTCGGCGGAAAAAATGCTGCGGGTGCGTTTGGCGTTCGCGGTCGTCAGCCTCGGCGTGGTCGCCGGCGGCTTCGGCTTCGCCCTGCGGAGGGGCTATTATTTCTGCTACTTCGCGTGTCTGCTCGCCGCCCTGAACTCGCCGGATATTGGGTGCTGCTTCCTCGGCGTCGTGGTCGGCCTCTGGGGCTTCATGGTGCTGATCTCGGACGAAGGGCAGAAACACTTCGGCCGAATGAAATGACACAGGCGAGCCGAGCACCGTCAGGTGCCGGGTGAATCGCTTTGCCATTCACCCGGCACCTGACGGTGCTCGACTCGCCTTTCGCTTCGCCAGGATCAGCCCGCCGTGACGGGGGCGGGGGCCGGCGTGGCGGCGGTCGGTTCCTTCGTCCGGACGACCTTCGTCTCGCCTTCCTTGAGCATCTCGATCACCGACACTTCGCCGGCGTCGCCGAGGCGGCGGTAGTGCAACTTCATGATGCGGGTGTAGCCGCCCGGCCGTTCCTTGAACCGCGGGCCGATGACGTTGAACAGCTTTTTCAACACGGTGTCGGCCGTCTTCTCGGTCACGGCCTTGTCTTCCTTGTCATAGATGCCGGTGCCGTGGGTCGGGCCGAGGATGGCCATCGCCTGACGGCGGTAGTGCAGCGACTTCGCCTTGCCGGCCGGCGTGCCGTCGTCGGCGAGCACACCCTTCTTGGCCAGCGTGATGAGCTTCTCGATGAACGGCCGCAGTTCCTTCGCCTTCGCGTTGGTGGTGCGGATCGACTCGTGCGTGATAAGTGCCCGGCTCAAGTTGCGGAAGAGCGCGAGGCGGTGACTGGCGTTGCGGCCGAGAATCCGGCCGGCTTTACGGTGGCGCATTGGAGAAACCTCTGGCAGTGAATAGTCGCCGTCCCGTGCCAAGGTAGACGGCGTGTCGATCAAGGCAAAAGGAAAAACCGGACGTTGGTGGTTCGCACCCGACTCAGTTCGATAGTTCGTTTTTTCCTTTTGCCTTACGAAGTTAGCGGCGTTGCGGGACCTTCATCCCCAGGTGCAGGCCGCGTTCTTTCAGCTTGATGGCCACTTCCTTCAGCGTCGTTTCGCCGAAGTTGCGGACTTCCAACAATTCTTCTTCGGACCGCATGACCAGGTCGCGGACGCTGGCGATCCCCTCGGATTCCAGGCAGTTCGTGGCCCGCACGGAGAGTTCCAATTCGGCGAGCGACATATTGAGCTTGCGCTCGAGTTCCATGTCCACGCCCGCGCCGGCGGCTGGCCCGATCTCGATGGGGCCTTCCTCCAGCGACACTTCCGGGCCAGGTTCGCTGTACTGGATGAACGGGTTGAGGTGCTTGCGGAGAATCTTCGCAGCTTCCACCAGGGCCATCTGGGGGCCGACGGTGCCGTTCGTCCAAATTTCCATCACGAGGCGGTCGTAGTTCGTCCGCTGGCCGACGCGCGTTTCCTCGATGTCGTACTTCACGCGCACAACCGGCGAGAAACTGCTATCGACCGGGATCACGCCGATCTCGCGTTCCTTGCCGGCGTTCTCCTCGGCCGTGCGGTAGCCGCGACCGTTCTCGACCGTCAGTTCGACCACGAACGGCACATCGTCGGTCATCGTGCAGATGTGGTGCTCGGGGTTCAGAATCTGAACCGTCTCATCGTGCTGCAGGTCGGCTGCCTTGACCACGCCCTTCTGGTGGCGGTCGATGCGGATGACCTTCGGCTGATCGCTGGTGTTCTTCACGACCAGCGACTTGATGTTCAGGATGATGTCGGTCACGTCTTCGACGATGCCGGGGATCGTCGAGATTTCGTGCTGCACGCCCTGGATTTTGACGCGGGTCACGGAGGACCCTTCCAGGCTGGAGAGCAGAATGCGACGGAGGCTGTTGCCGACCGTCATGCCGAAGCCGCGCTCGAACGGCTCCGCGTGGAACTTGCCGTAGGTGTCGGTCAGACTCGGCCGCTCGGACGCGACGCGGTTCGGCAGTTCCAGTCCACGCCAACGAATACGCACGAAGCACCAACCTTTCGAGAACCGGCCACGTCAGCTTTCCGTCGACGGCCACCCGTGCGAATCAGGGTGGTGATCGCCAACACAGCAAGACGCGAACGGCAGATAGAAAAAACCGTCAGTCACTCCGCCGGGTATCGCGGGTCGGCGAAGAAGTCGGGTCTGGGGGTCTCGGATTTGGGTCGGGCAGAAGAATACCTCCTGCCATGTCCGCCGGAGCGAGGGGGATGGCTTATTCTGCCAGACCCCAAACCCGAGACCCCTCCGCGAAGCGGTTAGCGCGTCGCGATTTCGATAATCAGTTGCACGCGGATGTCCGCGATCCGAGGGTCCACGTCGCCGCGGGTCGGCATGCGGGTCATCTTGCCTTCCGGCTCGTCGGCACCCATCCGCTCCAGGTAGTCCGGCGTTGGTTCGCCGCTCTGCTGGAGGTTCAACCGCGTCAGGGCCAGGCTCCGCGTCGCGGGCTTGACCTTGATCGCGTCGCCGGGCTTGACGAACATGCTGGCCACGTCGCACTTGCGGCCGTTAATCATGACGTGCCCGTGGGCGATCAGTTGACGGGCACCCTTGCGGCACGGGGCGAACCCGAGGCGGTGAACCACGTTATCCAGCCGGCGTTCCATCAAAATCAGCAACTCATCGCCGGTGTTCGAGCCTTTGCTGGCGATCTCGAGGTACCGCATGAACTGCCGTTCGAGCAAGCCGTAGAACCACTTCAGGCGTTGCTTTTCGCGGAGGCGAATGCCGTATTCGGTCTGCTTGGTGCGGGTGGCACCGTGCATGCCTGGGGGGCGGGCTTCGCGGTCGATCGGGCACTTGGGGCTGAAGCAGCGGCTGCCCTTGAGGTACAGCTTCATCTGCTCCCGCCGGCACCGCTTACAAGCGGGGTCGGTGTGACGAGCCATGAGAAATTAAGCCTTCAATGCTAGCGGAATACAGGGGTCGAGAACCGCAGGGCCGGTTCAATACTTCGCGGAGAACCCCAGAGTCGAGCCGCGAGGCATAAACGGAAAGTGTCAGCGCCGGCGGTCACGCTAGCACTGACACCGTACTGACACTTTCCGGGAAATCACACCCGTCGCTTCTTGGGCGGTCGGCAGCCGTTGTGCGGCATTGGTGTGACGTCTTCGATGGCCTTCACATTCAGGCCCGAAGCTTGGAGGGCGGTGACGGCCGACTCGCGGCCTGCACCCGGTCCCTTGATGAACACTTCGATTTCCTTCACGCCGTACTTCGACGCCTTGTTGGCGGCTTCTTCTGCCGCCCGTTGGGCGGCGAACGGCGTGGACTTGCGGCTCCCCTTGAAGCCGACCATCCCACCCGATGCACTGCACAGCGTGTCGCCGTTCGTGTCGGTGATGGTGACGATGGTGTTGTTGAACGTCGACTGAACGTGGGCATGCCCACGGCTCACATTGCGACGTTGTTTCTTCTTCTTGCTTTTTGCCACGTTCAAAATCCCGGAAAACGTCGTTAGTTATTAGTGATTCGTTATTGGAACAGATCCGGACGAATCACTAACAACTAATAACTAATGACGGTTTTACTTTACTTGTCCTTAACGCCCTTCTTACCGGCGACGGTCTTCCGGATGCCCTTGCGGGTCCGGGCGTTGGTCTTGCTGCGCTGACCGCGAACCGGCAGGTTCTTGCGGTGCCGTTCGCCACGGTACGACTTGATTTCCTTCAGTCGTTGGATGTTGCCACCGTCGAACCGACGGAGGGCACCCTCGACGAGGTAATCGCGGTCGAGGATGGTGGCGAGTTTGGCGACCTCATCGTCGGTCAGCGACTTGGCCCGGCGCATCGGATCGATGCTGCACTTCTCGCACAGTTCGAGGGCGGTGGTCGGCCCGATACCACGAAGGTATCGCAGGCTGATGTGCAGCAGTTTATCGGCCGGGATGTCGACGCCTTGAATACGCGGCATGTCCTGATTCCTTAGCCTTGGCGTTGCTTGTGGCGTGGGTCTTCACAGATCACGCGGACGACGCCCTTCCGCTTGATGAGTTTGCACTTCTCGCAGATACGTTTGATGCTGGATCGAACTTTCACGTCGGCCTCCGGGCCGGTTCAGCCCCGAAATAAAGGTAGACGGTTAAACTAGCAAGAGCGTTACAGGCGGCAAGCCGAAGACGCCAGATTTTGCCCTCGGCCGTAGTTGCACCGGCGTAAAGCGTGTTGGCGACTCTGAAGCGTGTTGGCGACTCTCGGGACGTCGGTTGCTCCGGCACTCGATGAAAGTCTGCGACTGCCGGTTTTGCATGCAGGACTGTCTGTTCTGAAGTCGACAAAAGTAAGGATTGCATCGCCATCGGTCAGCGGCAAGAGGCCAAACCATGCAAAGTCCGGTTCGTCGTCTCGATGCCTTGACGGGACTCCGTTTCGTCGCTGCTGCAGCTGTCGTGATTTACCACATCAACGCCGGGCAAGTAAACGAACTATTCGGCCTTCCAAAATCTTATCTCAACGACGTAGCCCTCGGCTCGAGCGGGGTAACATTCTTCTTCGTACTCAGCGGGTTCATCCTGGCTTACGTCTACCCGCAGCTGACTACGCCAGGGGACACGGGCCGCTTCTTGCTGGCCCGGTTCGCCCGCCTCTGGCCGGCACACGTGTGCGGCATTTTTTGCCAGCATGGTGTTGGTCGCGGGGGGGGTGTTCTGGCCGACGCCCCGCGGGGAACACCACCCGCTCGTGATCCTCAGCGTCCACTTGGCGATGCTTCAGACGTGGACGCCATCCCATCTGACCGACCTCGTGAATGCGTACAACGGCCCGTCATGGAGCATTGCGACCGAGTACGCCTTCTACCTGTTATTCATCCCGCTGATCCACAACTGGTCCCGGACGTGGTGGTGGAAGTTACCGCTCACATTAGCCGTCCCCGTCGGTGTGGTGGTGGCGGTCCACCTCACTGGCTGGACGCTGTCACGGCCGACCGGGCTACCGGGGTACGAGCAGGTGTTGTACTTCCACCCCCTGGCCCGCGTCGGGCAGTTCGCTCTCGGCATGGCCGCGTCCCTTTTGTGGCGACGACTCTGCCCCCGCTTGAACGTCGGTCGGGTGCTCGGCACCGGCCTCGAACTGGCGACCGCGGCCCTGTTCGCGGCGTCGGTTTACTACTCGCATCCCGTGGCCCTGTGGGCCTGGAAAATCCCCGAACTCGGGCACCCGGTCGCCTACCTGCTCCATAGCTGCTCGATGACGGTAGCCGGCCCGGCCGCCGCCCTCATCTTCGTCCTGGCTAACGAGTGGGGGTACGTGTCGCGGCTGCTCACCGTCCGCCCCCTGGTCCGGCTCGGCGACATCTCCTACGGCGTGTACGTCCTACACCTACCCCTGCTCCACTTCGTGGCCAACAACCAGATGGCGGTGGCCTGCCTCCCGGGATGGCAAATCTCGGCCGTATACTGGGCAGTGCTGCTGATCCTGTCGCACTGGACGCACGTCGTCATCGAACAACCGGCCCGGAAGTGGATCGTGGGCCTGTGGCCGAAGACCGCCCCGTCCGAAGGCTCGGGCCGCGGGACTGTGTTCGCCCTCGTCCGCTCTCCGTCCGCCCGACTCATCGGCGAAACGCTCGTCCTGGTGGCCGCCGTCCTGGCAGTCGGCGCGTACGTGGCCCGGTCCCACTTTCGGTTCGTCAACCCGGATAAGGCCGAGCAGTTCGTAAAATACGCCCCCGGCTCGACACGGGACGTGCGGTTCGGCGACGCCTACCTGCTTCGCGGTGCGACCCTGCACGAGGCGGCCGGCGGCGTCCAACTCCGCCTCGTGTGGCAGACACTCAAGTCGCAACCACCGCAGTTCCACATGTGGGTTCAGGGCATCAACCCGCCTCCGGCCGAGGAGTGCGTTTGGGCCGTCGTCGAAATGTCGGACCTCGGCTTCGGCGTCCAGAGCATTCCCCCGGGATTGGTCTGGGAACAGCGTGTTTTCCTGTCACAAGACAAACTGTCCTCAGCCGCCCAGATCGTGGTCCTCATCTGGAATAAGGATGGAACGCAGTTCCTGCCGTCCTCCGGTGGGCCGCACGACGACCACGGTCGCCTGCGCCTCTTCCCGGCCGAACGCACCCCGGCGGCCCTCACGGTCGCGGGCAAATAGTCGCGGCACGCCGGCGCAATGATGGGCTGGTGCGGCCGGACGAACGCGGGTAGCATTTCCGGGCGTTCGCCCGCTTGGTTTGTGAAGGGAAAAGGAGTTTCCAATGATCTCGATCCTCAAGTACACCGATTGCCCAACGTGCGGCCGCAAGCACCACTTCGGACTGCCCGAGGGCAAATGGGCGGCGGGTTGCGTGTGCGATTACGTCTGCCCGGAAACGGGTCGGCATTCGTCGCTGAAGATCAGCGGCACGGCCGAGGAAGCCAAGTACTACCCGCAAGGGGCCGTCCAACTGACGCCGCAAGTGGCGGAAGTCGCATAATCTCGAATCGGGCAAAACGACACGGGGCCGAGAACATTCGTTCTCGGCCCCGTGTCGTTTGTGGTCGGCGAACGCTACTTCATTTTCAGCACCACGAAGTCCGATTCGCCGTTCGGCCGCGTCACTTGCAGTAGCGCGCCCTTCTCCTTCGACGCGGCCGCCATCGCTTGCTCGAACGCCTTCGCGGTCGTCACGGCGGTCTTGTCTACCTTCACGATCAGCACGCCGCGAACGAGGCCAGCCGTCGCGGCCACGGAGCCGCGATCGACGCCCATGACCAGCGCCCCCTTCGCGTCGCGGGGGAAGCCGAGTTGCGCGGCGAGGGCCGGCGTCAGGTCGGTGACAGTCAGGCCGGCCACGTCCATGCCCACGTCGTTCGGTACGCGGTTCGTCGTTCGCGGCGGGCTGACGGCCTGGCCATAGTCGTCGGGCTGTTCCTCAATGGTCACGCCGACGGTCATCGCCTTGCCATCGCGGACGATCTGCACGTCCGTCGGCCGGCCGAGGGGCATCTTGGAGACGATCCGCGGCAGCGTGTTCACGTCCTTCAGGGGCGTGCCGCCGACGGCCAGAATGACGTCGCCGGCTTGCAGTCCGGCCTTCGCCGCCGGGGTCTTGTCGTACACCTTCGTCACCAGCACGGCATTGCTGCCGGCCGGCACCAGGAGGCGGGCGGCCAGTTCCGCGTCGAGTTCGCGAACGCCGACGCCGAGGTAGCCGCGCTTCACGCTGCCGCCGTTCAGGAGTTGGTTCGCCACGTCCTTCGCGAGGTTGCTGCTCACCGCGAGGCCGACGCCGTTCGAGCCGCCGCCACGGGTCTTGATGGCGCTGTTGATGCCGACCACGCGGCCTTCGAGGCTCACAAGCGGGCCGCCGCTGTTGCCGGGGTTCATGGCCGCGTCGGTCTGCAAGAAGTCTTCGTACTGGTTGAGCTTCAGGTTCTGCCGGCTCTTCGCGCTGACGATCCCCTGCGTGACGGTGCCGGTGAGGCCATAGGGCGCGCCGACGGCCAGTACGCGGTCGCCGACTTCCATCGCATCGCTGTCGCCGAATTCGAGGAACGGCAGCGGCTTGTCGCTCTTGATTCGCACGATGGCCAGGTCGGTCTTCGAGTCGCGGACGATGTCACTCGTCGTGAATTTGCGGCCGTCCGGGAAGCCAACGTCGAGCGTGTCCGCGCCGTCCACGACGTGAAAGTTCGTGAGGATGACGCCGCTCGGGTCGATGACGAACCCGGAGCCGAAGCCGAGGTTCGGGTTGAACGGCTCCTCGCCCTGGGTCGTGCCCTCGAAGTATTTGCGGAACTCTTCAGGCACGTTCGGCGGCAACTGCTGCGGCCGACGGTTGGGGTTCGCGACTCGCTTCGTGGCCTTCGCCTCGATGCTGACGACGGCCGGCACGACTCGCTTCACAACGTCGCGGTACGAGGTCAATTCCCGCGGCATCACGATGGCCGGGGCGGGCTGCCCGTGGATGTGGTTATCGACGACGATTCCAAACAAGCCGCCAACAGCGAGGCACAGTGCGGCCAGGGGCAAACGCGATACGAACTTCATGGCTCCTCCAACGAAAATGTCCGAGCAACGTGTGGGCGACGGGCAGCTGCGAGATTATACGGCGGTGATGGCCGCGGAGATCGAAAACAAGAAAAACGCGGCCGAGCAATGTTCGACCGCGTTCCTGCGGTCGTCGGGGCTAGTTTTGTTCTGCCATCGACGCCGATGAGAGTTGTGGTTGCACCTTCACGGCAATCTTCCGCGGCTTCGGCTCCGGCACCTTCGCCATCGTGACGGCAAGAACGCCATTGGCGAGGGTGGCCGCGACGCTGTTCTCGTCCACCGTCGCGGGCACGCTGATTCGCTGCTCGAATTTGCCGTAGCGGCAGGTGTCGAACCGGGCACCTTCGCGGCCGGGCTTTCGCTCGGCAGTGACGGTTAGCACGTTATCGTGCAGCGAGATGTCCAGGTCTTGCTCGGCCACGCCGGGAACATCGAATTCGACGTGAACGTTCGCCTCGTCTTCCCGGATGGCCAGCGGCAGCACGGTATTCGGTTTGGCCGACTGCGGGGCGTTGTCGAAGAAGTGGTCGAGCAGGCTCGACAGCCGATTGGCGGAGACCGTCGGAGCGAAGGTGCCATTGTGGAACGTCGGGAACATCAGGAACCTCCTCTGCATTCACGGGCACACGGGAAACACGGTTCACGAAGCGCCACCCGATGGCCCGTGATCGATCTCGGGTGAGGAGCTTCGGTGCGAATCGATATTCAACCGGCGTGCCAATTCCGGCCGCGTGTCGCAAGTGCTGGAAAATTAGCAAGATTTGCGTTTGTGGCGGGGGAGCAGGGCGGCTTCGCAAGGTGTCAAATTGACAGCGGACTGTCAGCAACAACTGTTCTCGTACAATACCTGGGCGGAACTAGACCGACGGCCACCCAAACGCCATTTGCCCTGGAGGGGCCGACGCGCGTCGGCCCCTCCAGGGCAAATAGGAATCATGTCGTGACCTGGGGCTGACGACCCAGTCTTTATGCGACGGCCGCTTCGCGGCGAAGACTTACGCGGCCCGATGGCAACTCGCCACGACTGGCGAGTGGAACGAGAGGAGGCTTTTCCGTGGGGCGATGGGGGCCGGTTCGGGGCTGCTGAGCGTGTACGATTGGCACTTCGGGCACGGCCGCGATTCGATCGCTTCGCGCTCATACGCCGACCAGTTGCCGAGCAGCGTCCAGGCGTGTTGGCACTTCGCACACGTCACGGTCCAGGTTGTCCTCACGGGGCACCATCCTCAAGATGTTTCTGGCGGCCATCGGCTTCACGGGGTCGTCGTCGTGGACCTGGGCAACTGGGGCCGACAGGGTCGAGCGGGTCAGTACTGGGTTCGCTTGACGGCGTTCGGGAAGCCCCGATAGCCGCGAAGAATCCAGAGCTTCCAACCGCCGACCGTCACCCCGTTTTCCCGGTATTCCACGCGGTAAGGACCCTCGCACCGCTCGAACACCGCACTTGCGTCGGGTATCTTCTCGCCGACGTACACGAACGTGCGCCCGCGGAAGACTTGCGCGTCGGCCACGGGGTTCGGCCGCCACACGTCGTACTGGCTGAAGCGGTCACTGAGTGCCACGCCGAAGGTGTAAACTTGAGGATTTCCGCGAGCATAGAAGCCAATTTCGCCGGGCAAGGTCCACACCATCGCGCCAATCAACGGCTCTTGCCCATCTTCCGAACGCACCACGTCACGCAACTTGTCCACCTCGCCACCAAGAAACTGCCACCCCCGAAGGCGGGCCGTCGGGTCGAGGTTGCGAACCGGGGCGAGTTGGTCGTCACTCGGCTCGACGGCGAACTTCGCGAACACCGGCAACGCGAGTTGCGGGAAGCGGGCGACGACCGTCAGCGCGACGGCCGCGAGCGTGCCGAGAACGAAGCAGGCGAGCACGAGGCGACGGTAGTTCTTGTTCTCATTCGCGAACTGCTGCCGCAGCCACGCGACGGCGAGAATCATGCCCGGCAGGTACGCCGCCGCCGGCCAGTTCGGCTGCACCTTCACTCGCAGGCTGAATGGCAGCATCGCTAGCACCAGCGGCACCGACAGCCACCACATAAAGGCCAACTGTGGGCACGCGCCGCGGCGGTACGTCCACGCGGCGGCCAGCCAGACGAGGAACCAGTAGCCGGCCAGGAACGCGAACTGCCCGCCGAGGTAGTCGAGCGGGCCGAACCACTTGAAGCCGATCTTCGGCCCCGTCGCCAACCCCGCCTGCCCGAACAGATGCCACACGCCGAGCCAATCGTGCGTCGCATTCCAACAGAAGATCGGCAGCAGGCCGAGACACCCCTGCAGCGTCATCCGGCGGAACCCGCGAGCGAACAGCACTGGCCATCGCGAACGGTCCGCAAGCAGGAACAGCCCGAGCAGCACCGGGAAGGCGAGCATCGTGTACTTCGTCAGCGTGCCGACCGCGAGGATCATTCCCGCGTAGGTCCAGCTTCGCTCGTCGGCATCGAAGATCGCGCGGTGGGCAAAGACGAGCGCCCACGCCCAGCAGCACAGAAACGGCGCATCGATGGTCGTTAGCACCGCCCCGACCGAGATCGGCGGCAGCGTCAGGACGACGGCGATGAGCAGGAACGTGAGCCTCGGGCAACCGAGCGTCCGTCGAGCGAGGCGGGCCAGCGCGAGGAGTGTGAGCGTGCCGCACAAGACGGCCGGCAGGCGGACGGCGACGGCGGTGGTGCCGAACAGTTCGCAACTGCCGCGAATCAACCACGCGACGACCGGCCCCTTGCTGTAGTAGCTCCAGGCCAGGTGCCGGGACCAGTCCCAGTAGTGGGCCTCGTCCGGCGACAGGTCCAGCGGCGTCACGAACAGGTAGAGCGTGTTCAGCACGGCCGCCGCGCCGATGAGCACGGACACGGCCGCCGCCCACGACAGGCGCAGCCGCGGAAGCGAGACGTTCAGGGGTTCGACGAGCGTCGCTAGCATTCCGGCGACAATCTCACCCCGATTCGAGGGCCGGCGTCAAGGCGAAGTGCAACGGAGAATTGGCCACAGATGAACACGGATGAAAACAGAGCAAAACCGATTCACCGCAGAGGGCACGAGAGGACACATGAGGAAAGGCAGAGGAGAGGATTAAAACATTGCTTTGAAACTCTCCCCGGTTTTCCTCTCGTGCCCTCTCGTGCCCTCTGGGGTGAATCGGTCTTCGTTTGCTCTGTTTTCATCCGTGTTCATCTGTGGCCGATACTTCGGGATTCATTTTCGAGCCTTCGCCACCGCGAGATGCACCTTCGCGATGTCCCACATGTAGTGGCTGATTTCGTACTTCTCCACCGCCGGCGTCAGGTGCTCGATCACTTTCTTCGTGTCCCCCTCGGCCTCGTACCAGAGGCCGACGTAGAGGTGGCCGTAGAAGCGGGCCTCCTTGCCGGCTTCGGTCTTCGCGTCCACCGCCTCGGCCGCGGCCGTCACGTCTTCGGGCTTCAGCTTGCCGGCGTACAGCTTCTGAATCTCGGCCATCGGCACCCGACGGTCTCGCGTCACGTCGATGAGTTCCTTCGCGGCCTTCTCCTTGCCGACGACTTTGACGTTACACAGGTAGTGCCAGACGGCGTTCTCCACGTCCTGCGGGTTCACCGTCTTGTGCGTCTCGAACTGGGCCACGCCGTCCTTGTACCGCTCGGCGTAGTAGAGCGCGATGCCCCGCCGCCAGTGTTCCGGCCCCTGCTTCGGGTGGGCCTTCAAGTACACGTCGAAGTCGGCGATGGCTTCCTTGAACTTGCCGATTTTCAGGTACGAATCGCCGCGGGCGTCGTGAACTTCGACCGCCGTAGGGTCGGCCTCGATGGCGGCGGTGAACGCCTCGACCGCCTTCGCGTGGTCCCGCTTCTTGGCGAACTCCCGCCCCTTCTCGAAGTCGTCGGCCGTCGCGGGCCGACACGCTGCCGTCAAGAGCATGAGAACGAGTGCGAGTCGCATGGGCCACCTTCTTGTTCGGGAACCGTTCGCCTCTCCTCGTTCTCGGCAGACAACCCACGAACGACAACTACAATGTGCCGAACGGTTTTTCCCCGGAGTGTGGCGTATGAGCGACCGACCCGACAAACAGCAGATGATGAAGATGTTCGTCCCGGCCGTCGCGATTGCGGTCGTGATCTTGCTCGTGGGCGTGCTAGTGGCAATGCGAGACAACCCCGACACGTCCGGCCCCGGCGGCGGCAAGCCGATCCCCGGCGCGCCCGGCAAGGGCAGTTCGCGGAAGGCCGGACCAGGCTTCAATGTCGTCCCGGTGGACGCCGAGGGGCTGTCGCAGACGAAGCCGCCGCAGGACGCCCCCGAGTGGACCGACATCGGCGACGGGCTGAAGACCTGGGACGTGAAGGAAGGCACCGGCGAAGTTTGCGACGAGGGAGCCACGGTCCAAATCCACTACGCCGGCTGGACACTCGCCGGGAAGTTGTTCGACAGTACTTACCTGCGGGGCAAGCCGCCGGCCGAGTTCCCCCTCAGCCGCCTCATCCAGGGGTGGCAGCGCGGCATCCCCGGCATGAAGCCCGGCGGGATCCGCCGGCTGTACATCCCCTGGGCGATGGCCTACGGCGAAGGCGGCAGTCCGCCGGACATCCCGCCGAAGGCCGACCTGATCTTTGAAATCAAACTGTTCGGATTCCAATAATTCTCGCCCGGAGGTTCCATGACGCGATTCGTACTCCTCCTCGGCCTCGCGCTCGCCCTCACCGGCGGGGCGGCGGCCGAAGACAAGAAAGCCCCGACGCTCCCGGCGCTCGACGCCAAGGAGTGGAAGGAACTGAAAGACGGCGACGGCCTGAAGGTGTGGGATGTGAAGGAGGGCAAGGGCGAAGCGGCCGCGAAGGACGCCATCGTCACCATCCACTACACCGGCTGGCTGACCGACGGCACCGTGTTCGACAGTAGCGTGGTCCGCGACAAGCAGGCCACGTTCCCGCTCGGCAAGCTCCTTCAGGGCTGGCAACGCGGCATCCCCGGTATGAAGCCCGGCGGCGTGCGGCGGCTATTCATCCCGTGGAAGCTGGCCTACGGCGAAGACGGCCGACCGCCCAAGATTCCGGAGAAGGCCGACCTCGTGTTCGAGATCGAACTGTTCGCCGCCCACAACGTGCCGGCCGCCGACGCGAAGGAATGGAAGGCCGTGGCCGGGGCCGAGGGGCTGAAGTATTGGGACACGGTCGAGGGCAAGGGCGACGCCGTGGCCGCCGGCGCGACTGTGACCATTCACTACGCCGGGTGGACGCTCGATGGCAAAGTCTTCGACACGAGCCTGGGCAAAGAGCCGGCCGAGTTCCCGCTTGGGAACCTGATCGAAGGTTGGCAGAAGGGCATCCCCGGCATGAAGAAGGGCGGCACCCGCCGCCTGTACATCCCGTGGGCGATGGCCTACGGCGAGCGCGGCAGCGGCCGGGACATTCCGCCGAAGGCCGACCTGATTTTCGAGATTGAACTGTTCGATTCCAAGTAACTTTCCCCCTCACGAAGGACCATCATGACGTTCCCCCCACTCGACGCCCCGGACTGGACCGACATCGGCGGCGGCCTGAAGTCCTGGGACGTGACCGAAGGCACCGGCACCGTCGTGCCGGCCGGCGCGTCGGTAACGTGTCACTACACCGGCTGGACGACCGACGGCAAGAAGTTCGATAGCAGCCTCGACAGCGGCAAGCCGATCACGTTCCCGCTGTCGGGTGTCATCGACGGCTGGAAGAAGGGCATCCCCGGCATGAAGCCCGGCGGCACCCGCCGGCTGATGATCCCCGGCGCGATGGCCTACGGCCCCCGCGGCATCCCCGGCACCATCCCGCCGAACGCCACGCTGATCTTCGAAGTGCAATTGGTGAAGTGACCCCGGAACGCCCAGGCGCGGCCGTGCCTGGGCGTTCAGCCCTTTCGCTTTCGCTCGAACTCTTCGATCGCCTGAATCTGGTCGGTCGTCTCGATCGACCCCTGTCGCAGTTGTCGCACTTTTTCGATCGCGTCTTCCGCCGTTAGCCCCTGGTCCACGAAGTACGCGGCCAGCACCGTGCCTGTGCGGCCCTTGCCGGCCGCACAGTGGACGGCCACGCCAAGGTGGGACTGGTTCGCCCGGCGGATGGTGTCGAGGATGGTTTCAAACTGCCGCGGACTGGGGGCGGCCATGTCGAGAACGGGCACGTGAACGAGCATGAGGCCGGCATCGTTGACCCACTGGCGGGGGGCCGGCGTCTCGGTGAGCGAGATGAGGACTTCGATGCCGTTCTTGCGGAGCCACCGCAGGTCGTCGGCCGCGTCCGGGAAGGCGAGGGCCGCAACGTGGGGCCGGTCGATCCAACTGAACCCAGGCGGCGGCATCGGCAGTCTCGCGTAAGGGGGTAGGGGTATCCTACGCCCCACGCCGACGGGGGACAATTTTTGGGATCAGTTCCGACCGGGAACGCCTTCCGACTCGCCGGCCGGCTTCGTGATCTTCGCGATCTTGAACGGCGCAATGGCGTTCGCCTCCGGCTTGATCTGGACCTTGAGGTTCGAGTGCATGGCGTCAAACCAACCTTTGAAGATGTCCTCGGCGTCCTCGTTGCCGGTTTCGGCGACGTTCGACGGGGTCGAGTCCAAAATGACCTGGTAGCCGCCGGGCGCGGCTCCCTCGCCAGCAGCACCGCTGGCGAGGCGGAACTTGCCCTCCGAGTCTGTCACAGCCGAGGGGAACGCCGGCACCTGCGGGGGACTTGGGGCGTTGACGGGTAGCAGCATCACCCGCACGCCCGCCATTGGCTTGCCGTCATAAATGATCTGCCCCGTCACGGGGTAGAACTTGATCTCCTCGGCCGAATTCTGTCCGCACCCGGCCAGTACCACCAAGAATGTGAACGACAGGGCCGAACGATAGTATCGCCTCATGTCATTCTCCTCAGTCGTTCGGGGTGATGTCGCCGGTCGCTCGGGTGATGATCTTGACAAACTGCCGAATGTCCATGCTCGACCGGAGGAAGTGGACCGACCCGTCCGCATAGACGTGCATTGCCCCGCCGGTGTGGAACCCGTACACCTCGTTGCCGTTGTTACAGTTCGTATGGCATGGGCCGGGGTTAGTCACCCCGTCCGCCATTAGCGCACCGTGGACGATGTACTCGTTATCCCGGTCTGCCCACCCGCCGTCCGTGGCCACGTTGGAGCCAGTCAACTTGCCGAGGATGTAGCGATCCGGCCGGCCGGCGCACTCCGAGAGAACCAGCGTATTCGAGGCCCCGTCAAGGATCTCGGGGAATGTAAAGGCCGCGTTCACCTTGAGCACGCCCTCGCGGTATTTGGTCGCCTTGACGGTGTCCACATAGGTCGGTTCCAGAGCCGAACTGTAGGCGTTGTTCGGCGCGTAGTCCGTGGGCGGGACCGACACGGTCACGCCGCGGATTGTCTTCGGCACGCCAACGGCCGCATTCGGCCGACTCGGGCATAGGAAGACCGAAACCGTGTTGGTGATGGCCGGCGTGTTCAATTCCCAATTCTTCGTCATATCGTACTGTGACGCCAGGGCGTTCTGTTCCAGGTACGGCAGGAGGAACGCTGACCACGCGTGGACGACTTTCCCGGTCAGACCGATCCGCTTGGCCGTGTTCACGTACAGCGGGTCGCCGGTGGTGATATTGCCGTCCATCGCCCCGGGCGGGAGGTAGCCGGTCTGCGTACTGAAGTTGTTGATCGCCAGCCCGAGTTGCTTGAGGTTGTTGCTGCACTTGGTGCGTGCGGCCGCCTCGCGAACCTTCTGCACGGCTGGCAACAAGAGGCCGATGAGGATGGCGATGATCGCGATGACGACCAGCAATTCGATCAGGGTAAAACCACGGCGCACAGGCATCGGAAATACTCTCGGCGGTAGGTAGGTTGGGAAGGTGGGCGTGTAGGCAGGGTTAATAGTCGGTGCTGATGACTTCGCCATCGTTGACGAGGCAAATCCGCATCCAGTTCGCGGCGTCGATCCCGTACCGGATCGTGCGAACAGACCCATCGCCCATGGCAGCGACGAACACACCGGGGTGTGGCCCGCCGAACTTGACCGACCAGAACGTCGCCTGACCCGCGTCCGGGTGCTTGCTGTCCGGTTCCGGCACTTCCACCCCGAAGCGGACGTGATCCTGGTCCCACCCCGAATTGTTCCAGCTTTCGTTGTCGCCACCGGAGGTCCCGAGTACGGTCTGATGGCACTGCTTTTCGCCCACCATGATTGTGTTCGACAGGCCGTCGGTCACGCCTGACATGGTTAGGGTCTGTTCGATCGGCGCGCCCACAGGCTTGGCCGTGAAGGCCGGCTCGAATCGCCACTGCCGGCGGAGCATCCCCTCGGAGCCTTCGCCGGCCATGTCGCGGCCGCCGTTGCCGGCGTAGTCGGCACGGGCAGTGCTGCCGGTGCCGTAGGTCGACGGCGGGCGGCGGCTGGGGCAGTAGTAATTCTTGATGGCCGTCTGGCCCACGACGGTGTCACTCGTCGCGTTGTAAACGTTCGACTGCTCCAGGTACGGCGTGATCTGGAACAGCCACGTCCACGCCGGCCGGTAGCTGCCGCCGTTGCAGCATGGTGCCGTGGCCGGCGGCGTGCCGCCGGTCGGGCCGTCGGACCCGGCGTTCGGAAACTGCCTGAGCGAGTCGTGGTAGTTGTGGAAGGCCAGGCCGATCTGCTTCAAGTTATTGGTACACGACGCCCGCGCGGCCGCTTCGCGAACCTTCTGAACGGCCGGCAGCAACAGGCCGATGAGGATCGCAATGATCGCGATCACGACGAGGAGTTCGATCAGCGTGAACGCACGGCGATGGAAACGGTGTGAGTGCATGAGAAAACAATCCCGGCGTGAAGAAAGAACAATCTTCGGGCAGGGAAAATCTACGGGTGTCGTATGAAGAACGGGCGAAGACTCGCGGATGATGAGAAGAAGCTGAGTGACCCGCTCAGGCCCGAACGCTTGTCGAAGGGTGTCGGTGAACGACGGCTCGCAGGGCCGTCGCCAGTTCGTTGGCCGCGTGCGTCGTGTCGTGGGCCAGTCGCCGAAACTCGCCCACGAGCGAGGGTTGTCGCAGGACGGCGGCCGCGGCCGCAAAGAAGGAAACGCGACCGCCTGCGAGCAGGGTCGCCAGCCGCGGTGACAGTGCGGTGTCAGCGGTGTCGGAGACGGCCTTCACCGCGAGGAACGGTGTCCCGCGGGCCGCGCACACCGCCGCGACGGCGGCGGCTTCCATGTCCACAATGTCCGCAGCGGTGCGGACGCGAAGGTCGCGCTTGTCTTGCGGCGTGGCGACGAGAGCGGGTACAGAAATCAATCGACCGTTTAGCGGCGACGCACACGAACACACGATTACGTCCCCGACTTTCAGTGCCGGGTCCAGCGCGCCGCAGAACCCCGCCGAGATCACCAGCGCCGCGTCGCCCACGCCTTCCGCCGCACGCCTGGCGGCGTCGCGGCCCATGCCGGCGACCAGAACGCGAACCGGGAGGCGGTCCCGCTTCGCCAGTTTGCGAAACGGAGCCGCCTCCCGGTTCAGGGCGAAGATGACGATTACGTCAGTTGCCACTTCAGCATCTTCCACGAGTCGCCGATCTTGCGATTCACGCCGAGGGCGGCCGCCACTTCGTAGCCGCTGTGCATCATGCAGTGCTCGCACCGCGGGTCTTTGCCGTAGCCGTACTTGTCCCAGTCGGTGTCGTTCATCAGGCCGTCGAACGTCTCGTGGTGCGTGTCGGTAATCAGGTAGCACGGCCCCTTCCAGCCCTTCACGTTGCGGGTCGGGCTGGCCCACGCGGCGCAGGTCAAGTCGCGCTTGCCTTGCAGGAACTCCTTGTACACCGGCGACGTGTTCATCTTGTACTTGCGGAAGAGATCATCGGCCTGGTTGAACTTCTCCATGATCTGCTGGCGGGTGAGGAACAGTTCCGCGGCCCCGTCCGGGTTGGTGCTGCACACGGCCGCGTAGCCGTAGGCTGGCGACAGCATGAAGCCATCCACGCCGAGCTTCGTCAGGTAGGCATACAGTTCGTCGATTTCGGCCATGTCCGTCTCACGGTAGACGGTGGTGTTCGTGCAGACGAGGTGCCCCGCCGCCTTCGCCGCGACGATGCCCTCGATGGCTTGATCGAACACGCCCTCGCGTTCCACGGCGATGTCGTGGTTCTTCCGCATGCCGTCGAGGTGGACGTTGAAGAACATGCGGCTCGTGGGCTTGAACAGGTCGAGTTTCTTCTTGATGAACATGCCGTTCGTGCAAAGGTAAATGTTCTTGCGGCGTTGCAGAATGCCCTTCACCAGATCGCCGATGCCGGGATAAATCAACGGCTCGCCCCCGCAGATGCTGACAATGGGTGCCCCAGATTCGTCTACCGACGCGAGGCACTGTTCGACCGAGAGCTTCAGCTTGATGGTGCTCTCGTACTCCCGGATGCGGCCGCACCCGGTACATGTGAGGTTGCACGCGTGCAGCGGTTCCAGCATCATCACGAGCGGGAACCGCTTCTCGCGGCTGATCTTCTTCTTGACCATGTACCCGGCCATGTTGGCCGTCAGGCTGAGCGGGAATCGCATGATCGTTCCTTAAGAGAATGGCCACAGATGAACACAGATAAACACAGATAAAAACCAGATCATGATTTCATTCTTGATCTGTGTTCATCCGTGTTCATCTGTGGCCATTTGTCGTGTGAATCTTCCGAGGGCCATGAGCGGGAAGTAGTGAGCGTACAGGTGGTACTTCAGGTAGAAGACCTTCGGGAAACCGGTGCCGGTGAACGGGTCTTCGGTCCAGGTGCCGTCGGCGTTCTGCTCGCCGATCAGGTACTCGATGCCGGCCCGCACTTCGGGGCTGTCGGCCTCGTTCGCGGCGAGCAGGCCGAGGAGTGCCCACGCGGTCTGCGAGGGTGTCGATTCCCCCTGCCCGGCCAGCGTGGGGTCGTCGTAGCTCTTGCAGGTTTCGCCCCAGCCGCCGTCGGCGTTCTGGTTCTCCTTGAGCCACCGCACGCCACGACGGGCCATCGGGGCGGACATGTCGAAGCCGATGGGGGCGAGGCCAGCGAGGACTTGCCAGGTGCCGTAGATGTAGTTCACGCCCCAGCGGCCGAACCACGAGCCGTCGGCCTCCTGCGTGCGGGCGATGAACGCAATGGCCGCATCGACGTGCTTCTGCCCGACGCGGTGGCCGTAGTGCGAGAGGCTTTCGAGCACGCGGGCGGTGATGTCCGGGCAGCTCGGGTCGAGCATCGCGTTGTGGTCGGCGAACGGCACCTTCGTGAGAATCTCTTTGTTGATGTTCCGATCGAATGCAGCCCATCCGCCGTCGGAGTTCTGCATCGCGAGCAGCCAGCGGACGGCCCGAAGGGTCGGGGCAAGTGTCGGGCACTCGCTCGGCGAGTGCCCCGTGGGGCTAGCGACCGCGGAAAATGAACCGCTCGGGCGGGTAGATTCTGGGGGAACTCGCG
>JBBQCQ010000004.1:0-18146 GCA_038318835.1 Gemmatales bacterium
TGTCGTCTTTAGTCATGGCAGGTTCTCCTGCCAACAATATAGCCGCCAACGAACGGTAGGTCGGCCCTGCCGGGGCCGACCACCACGCTACCGCGGGACGCTTCCCTGGGGCCGCGGTTGTCCGCGGGAGGAAGGTGGTCGGCCCCGGCAGGGCCGACCTACTTCGGATTACGCTGCCTTCGCGACTACCGGCACCGCACGGGCCGGGGTGTGCAGCATGATCTCCATGCCGTTCACGATGCGGTCGCCGCCGCGGCCATCGACCAGATTGCGGGCACAGCGCGACATACTCAGCCGCTCCATCGGGTCATCGAGGAGCGTATCCACGGCCTCTTTCAGCATGTCGAACGAGACCTTCGACGACTCGCCGAGGTACGTGGACATGCCCTCGTCGTCCATCCGCTTCGCGTTGGCCGTGTGCTTCGCCCCGTGGCTGATGGCCAACTGCGGCAGGCCCGTGCAGCACATTTCCAGTGCCCACGTCTCGCCGCCGGTCAGGGCGAAGTGACTGCGAACCAGCCGCGTCATCATCTCCTTCGACTCGGTAATCAGCTCCACGCGGCCACTGGTGGTGCCGCAGAAATCCTTGATCTCGTCGAATCGCGGGTGATGATACCGGGCCAGGATGCTGACCTTGTCGACCTTGTCGATCTGGAGCAGTTGCTCGGTGCGCTCCAGGGTTTGATCGCCGGCATCGTCGTCGCCGAAGGCCACCAAGGCACGGAACGGGGCCGGTTGTTCCGTCGCGCGGATGGTCCGCTGACGGCGGAACACCCCCCGCACCAGAGCATACTTGCGGCCCGCGAGGATTTGCCCGCCGACCTTCACTTTGAAGTTCTTCCGGATCGGCGAGAGGAATGGGTTCACCACCAGGTCGGCCGGGAGGACCGTACCGGCCTTCGAGTCGAAGACGAGAATGTACGCCTTCGAGGCCCGCAGTTCTTCGAGGTAGTCGGGCGTGGCGGTGTCGCTACCGACCACGACGGCCGCGGCCCCGATTTTGCGGATGAGGTTGATCGTTGTGCCGATGTCGTTGGCCTCGCCGACCCGATGCTCGGCCGCGGTCCACTCGTTGTTCGCACGGTTGATGACGTGCGCAAGGGACAGCGGATCGAGATAGCTGAAAAAGTGCGTCCCCCGTCGCCGCCGCTGGAGTGCAGCCGCGAACGAAAGGCACTGGTAGAGCGACTCCCAGCCGCCGTCTTGTGTGCCATCGCAACGAAACAGAATCGGTCCACGCTTCACTTCCATGCGAGCGCCCTTCCAGACAGTCAGATTGTGGACGCGACCGTGGACACGAACGCGCGCACGAAGGCGAACGGCATGACGGCGGGTCGGGTCGTTTTCAGTCAGCCGGTTGGTGTGAAGGGGCGGGCGCAAATGTGAGTCGAGTTCGCGAGCGAACCCGGCGGCGCGTCCGTCTTCAAGACACCTCTTCTCCGGGGGGCCATTCCGATGGCCCCTCCCCGACGCTGCGGGTTCCGGTCCGCAACGTCGGGTGATCCGACCGATGGTTCCGGCCATCGATCGAACGGGCGGATGGTAACGAAAACTTTTCGGCCCCGACAAGGCCACTTGTTCGAGAGCGTGCGGAGGCTTGAAAACTAGCTTCTGGCGAGCCTAGCACCGTGAGGTGCCGGGTGAATGGCAAAGATATTCACCCGGTATCTCACGGTGCTAGGCTCGCCAAGATTGCCGGTCCGGCGTTACACGTGGAACAGGTAGACTTTCCGGCTCGCGGAGGTTGTCCGGCCGCGTCGGCTTGAGTCGATCTTCCCAAAATCCGCGGCCGTGGTATGACGCCGCCCGTTGGTCCCACGGTCGGGACCGGTCATCACCAGGGGGAGCGGCATGGAAGCCACGAAGCCGCGGACGGAACGGAACAACCTCGGCGTCGAAGCAATTCGGCGGAACCCGTACCAGCCGCGAAAACATTTCGACGACGACGAACTCACGCATCTGCGGGACAGCATCAAGACGCACGGCGTCTTACAACCGCTGGTCGTCCGCCGGGTCGGCAACGACTATCAACTGATCGCCGGCGAACGCCGCCTGCGGGCGGCCGAGCAAGCGGGCCTGAAGGATGTGCCGGTTCACATCGTCGATTTCAACGATCAGCAAGTCTTCGAGGCTGCCCTCGTCGAGAACATCCAGCGGGCCGACCTGAACGCGATCGAGAAAGCCCAGGGCTTCAAGGAGTACCTGGAGAAGTTCAAGCTGACGCAGGACCAGCTCGGCTCGAAGCTCGGCCTGGACCGCTCGACGATCAGCAATCTCCTCGGCTTGCTGTCGCTGCCAGACGAAGTGCAGGCGGCCGTCCGCGGCGGGCAGATCACGCTCGGCCACGCGAAGGTCCTGAAGGGCGTGCCGGAGCGCGAGAAGCAGATCGCACTCAGCAAACTCGTGCTGCTGCAAGGGCTGTCGGTCCACGCCCTCGAGCAACTCGTGAAGCACCAGAAGCAGGAAACGCCGGCCGCCACCGCGGCGACGAAGAAGCCGATGGCGGAGAAGACGGCGCATGTGTCGAGCCTGGAGGGCGACCTGCGAAAAGTGTTCGCCAGCCGCGTCGAGATCAAGGTGAAGGCGAAGGACAAGGGGCAGATCGTGATCGACTTCGACTCGAACGACGACTTCGAGCGTATCCTGAATTTGCTGAACCGCTGACCCTCGCGGCAGAAGGTGCGAACCTTCTGCCCTGTTCACTCTCCGTTTCTTTGATAGGATAACCGCGTCAGCACGGGGCGTAGCTCAGTCTGGTAGAGCGCCTGGTTTGGGACCAGGAAGTCGTCGGTTCGAATCCGGCCGCCCCGACTCTTCATCATCTCCGAACACCCCGCGGCTTTTGCCGCGGGTTTTTTCGTTGCCTATCATGGTCCTAACCACTTCCCGTCGAGGCGATCACATGCCCGCCGCTATTCGTTGCACTTGGTCGCTCGCCGTTCTGCTGTTGCCACTCGGACCGCTCCTCGCTGCCGACTCTCGCCCGTTCGGGGCGGTATTCGACAAGTCCGACGTCATCTATCCGGCGTGCGGGATGGTCGTGGACGTGACGAAGCCCCCCTACCGCGCGACCGGCGACGGCCGAACGGATGACACCACTGCGATTCAGAAAGCCCTGACCGATACGATGGGCCAGCACAAGATGCTGTACTTCCCCGCCGGGACGTATCTGGTGTCCAAGACGCTGATGTGGTCGAAGAAAGACTCGGCCGGCCGCGACGCCTGGGGAAAGAACTTTCTCCAGGGGCAGAACGTGGCGAAGACGATTATTCGGTTGAAAACCGGGACGTTCACGGACGAGAAACAGCCGCAGGCGATCATGTGGTGCGGCGGCTTCGGCTCGGCCGACTGGTTCCACAATTACGTTCAAGACATCACGTTCGACGTGGGGGACCTGAACCCCGGCGCGGTCGGTTTGCAGTTCTACTCGAACAACTCGGGGGCCGTGCGGAACTGCCGCTTCGTTGCGGCCGCCGGCAGCGGGGTGGTCGGCCTCGATTTGGGCCACCGCGACATGAATGGCCCGTTGCTAGTGCGGAACTGCGAGGTCGTCGGCTTCCGTCGAGGGATCAGCACCGGCAACGCGGTGAACGGGCAAGTGTTGGAACATATCACGTTGAAGGGCCAGACCGAGGTCGGGTTCACCAACGCCGGGCAGTCCGTCAGCATCCGGTCGCTTGTCAGCGAGAACGCCGTTCCGGCAGTCAGCACGTACGGTATTCTGTGCCTCGTGGACGCGCTGCTAACCGGCAAGGGAGCGGCCGCCGGCATCCCGGCCATCGTGAATTTCAACTTCGGCCGCCTCTTCCTGCGGGACATTGTCACGACGGGCTATGGTCGCGCCGTCGGCGATGTGGAAACTCCAGACTCGGCCGCGGCCATTCGCATCCGTGGGGCCGACAAGCCCGGCAGCCAGGGGCCGAACGTGCCCGAATATTGCTCGCACAAAGCCACGACTCCGTTCGGCGGCGGGACCGCCTCGCTCCGGTTGCCGATCCAGGAACCGCCCGAGATGGTCGCCGACCCCGCCGCGAAATGGGCGAACGTGGACACCTTCGGGGCCGATCCCAGTGCAAAGGCCGATTCGTCGGCCGCGATCCAGAAGGCGATCGACTCCGGGGCGACGACGGTTTTCCTACCCGGCCAGTACGCCATCCACTCCACGGTCGTCGTCCGTGGCAAAGTCCGGCACATCGTTGGCATCGGCGGAGCCGTCGATTACTTCTCGCGTACGAAGCCCAACTTCCGCATCGCGGACGGCGACTCGCCCGTCGTCGTGTTCGAGCACTTTGCGTTCATCCAGGGCGGCATCGAGATCGACACGAAGCGGACGGTCGTCTTCCGCAGCGTGTCCGACTGCCCGCTCACGGGCACGGCCCGCGCCGCCGGCGGCGATGTGTTCTTCGACGACTTCGTCACCCAAGACCTACGGCTGAACAAACAGCGCGTCTGGGCTCGGCAGTTGAACATCGAGAACGAGGGCACGCACCTCACCAACGACGCGAGCGACTTGTGGGTGCTGGGGTACAAGACCGAACGTGGCGGCACCCTGTTGGACACGCGGGGCGGCGGCCGGAGCGAAATCCTCGGCGGCTTCAGCTACACCACGACCGCCGGGAAGAAGGCTCCGATGTTCGTGACCGACGGGGCCGCGGTGTTCGCGTACTTCGGCGAAGTCTGCTACAACGGCGATCCGTTTCAGACGCTCATCCGCGAAACCCGCGGGACAGAAACCAAAGTGGTGAAGCGAGGCGAGGGCAGCACGACACCATACATCGCCGTGCCGACCCGCAAGTAGGCTCTGCTATTTCACCAGATTCCACCCGGCCTCGTTCGCGTCCAAACCGGTGTGGCCGGCGTGCGTGTCGTACACCTTCTCCATCTCCGCGATCGAGTCGAAGAAGCCCACGATGAACGCCGCGCGGAAAGTTCCGCCGGCAATCACGGGGCGGCCGCCGAACTCCTGAATCATGCAGACGTAGCCGCGCTGGTGGCACCACGCGTCCGTCACGACCTCCGGGGCGAGCGTCATGCCGGCGATCCACGGGCCGTCCTTGCCGGTCTTCGGGTCGCGGGTGTGGTACGCTCGGATGAACCGCTTCGGCGCTTTCGTTTCGCCGCGGACGTACCGGAACCGCTCGTCGGGGGCGAAGTCTTTCGCGAATTCCTTCGCCGGGATCGTGCCGTGATAGCTCAGGTACACTTCGCTGAACGTGTCGCCATTCGTGTGCTTGATGTGGCCGGGCATGTCGATTCGCAAGAAGAAATCGTCGCCGGCATTCACGCTCGTGATCGTGTCGCACGAGAAGAAATACCGGCGGTCGGCCGGGAAGACGAGCGTCTGGTCCCACCGCGAACCGGCTTTGTGGCCGGGGGAGGCGAGGGTGTAAGTGAACCCCTGCTTGACGGCGACGAAGTCCTTGCCGCGGACGACGATCGGGGCCATCGTCCCGGCCTTCGTGCAGATCTGCGGCCCCTCGACGCAACGCTTCGCAATCTTCCCGTGATAGGCGTTGTTGAAGTCGTAGGGAAGGTCGCCTTTGAGTTGGTCGCGGTACGCCTTGTCGCTGCCCGGCTGCATCATCCAATCGACGATGTCCAGCCCGTAGCCGAGTTCGCGGAAGCCGGTCGCACGGTCCACGAACGACTGCGGAGCAACGCCCGTGACGAACTTCTTCTTCGCGATGCTCGCCTCAATGAGTGGCAACGTCAGGTGGACGCGGTCGGCATCTTCCGTAACGATCATCGTCGGGTCGGCCGTGCGGCCGAGCGGGGCGAGGGTCAGCCCCACGAGGGTGCCCGCCCCGGCGCGGAGCAATTGTCGGCGGTTCTCGTTCATGGCGACTTTCGGGAATGGGAACGGGACGGTAAATCATTCTACCGGGGCGGAATCGCGCCCGAAAGTGTTAACCGCGGTGAACAGACTTTCGCCCCCCGACGGGAATGTGTCGGCTTTTGCAAGTTGCCCGAGGGCATTCGTCAGATTCGACTGGCACAATCAGGGGCGATTGGGATACGCTCCTCTTCACGAAATTCGATTTGCACAGGGTAGCGGCATGAATCGCCGACGGTGCCTGAAACTGATCGCCTCGGGAACGGCCGCCCTCGCCCTGGGCGGGACCGGTTACGGCTTCTACGAAGCCAATCACATCCGGGTCGAACGTCCGACGTTCGCGCTGCCGCATCTGCCGATGGCGTTCGACGGGCTGCGCGTCGCCTTCCTCAGCGACCTCCTCCACGGCCCGTACACCGACACCGCCTATTTGACGACGATTGTTCGCACTACGCGAATGCTCGACCCCGACCTGATTCTGCTCGGCGGCAGCTACGTCCTCCGCGACCGCCGACACATCCGGCCGTGCTTCACCGAACTTGGCAAACTTCGCGCGCCGCTCGGCGTCTTCGGCGTGCTCGGCAGCCACGACTACCGGCACGGCGTAAACGAGACACGCCTGGAAATGCGCGGGGCCGGCGTGCAGGAACTGACGAACGCCGGCGTCTGGTTGAAGCGGGGCGACACGCGGTTGCGGCTCGCCGGCGTGGATGACTTGACGAAGGGCCAACCCAACCTGTCACCCGCCCTCGGTGATGCGACACCCACCGACGCCTGTGTGCTGCTCAGCTACAACCCGGCGTTCGCTGAGGGTATTCTCGATTTCCGCGTTGGCCTTGTCCTCAGTGGTTCCACCCACGGCGGACAGATCCGATTGCCCGTGGTCGGTTCGCCGTGGCTGTACTCGGACGCCGATCAGAAGTATCGGGCCGGGTTTGTGCAAGCACCCGAAACGACGGTCTACACCTCGCGGGGCCTGGGGGTGTCCGGCCTGCCGGTGCGCCTGGCGTGTCGGCCGGAACTCACCCTGCTCACGTTGCGGTCACCCGGCGCATAAAAACACCCGCCGGGTTCGGCGGGTGGTGCGGGGGGTTCATGTCTCGATCTTGCCCTGTTCGCCGCCGGGTTCGACCCGGTCTCCCTTCACGACGGCCTTGAAGAGCCGGTAGAAATACATCGTCGCTCCTGGCCCATCCCAGTATTCCGCTTCGGTAATCGTGACGCGAATGAGGGCCAACTTCGGGTCGTCCGGGCCGCCCGGCCACCAGCCCTTCGCGTGGATGTTCCAGAGTTCCTTCGCCACGTCCGGGTTCTTCTCAACGCTGGCCTGACCACTGACGACCACGTACCGGTTCTTGTCCGGTGCCGCGTAGTTCAGCAGGATGTCGTGATGCCGCACCAACTCCTCGATCTTCGGCGAGTCGATGTCGGTCATGAACCAGAGCGTGCCGTCGAATTTGGCGGCATCGATCTTGTGCGTATACATCGGGCGGGAATGCAGCTTCCCACCATCGGGCGAGTGAGTCGTCATCATCGCCACGCGGATGTCTTTGACGAGCTCGACCAGCTTGGACAGGTCGTGAGCCGGGGGAGCCGTCGGCGGAGATAGTGTGGAGTTGGTCATAGTGGTGGAACTGAAAGCAACTCAGGGGCCAAATCTGAACTTCAGAGTTCAAGAAGAAATTGGCCGCAGATCAACACTGAAAAGACAGATCAAACCAAAAACAGATTTTGAGCGATCTGCTCTGATCTGTCTCTTCGGTGTTGATCTGTGGCCAAACAACTTTTGACCGCTACTTCTTCGCTGGCTCTTTCAATCCTGCGAGAAACTCGACCACGTCGCGGAGTTCGCGGCGGGATAGCTTCTTGTACAGGTCGTCCGGCATCGCCGACTTGTCCGGCTTCGGCTTGCCGTCCACGTCGTGGGTCGGGATCGTGATGAGCTTGTTGTCGGCCGTGATGAGCGTGATCTCCTTCGGCGTCTGCTTGCGAATGATGCCGCTGACCTGCTTACCGTCGAGCGTGTCGAGGATGACGCTCTGATACCCCTCGGCGATCTTCGCGTTCGGGTTCAAGATCGACTCCAGCAGGTACGTGCGGTCCTTCATGGCCGCGATGCCGTTGACCACCGGCCCCACGTCGCCGCCCTGGCCGTCGAGCTTGTGACACCGCTGGCAGTAGACGGCCGCACTGTTCAGGAATATCGCCCGGCCCTTCTCGGCATCGCCGCCGGCGAGCGTGTCGGGGTATCGCTTCACCAGGTCTTGCCCGGCCTTCGCCCGCACGGCCTTGTCGTAGTCGGCCAGCTTCTCGCGAAGGGGGGCGTGCAGTTTCAAGTTCTTCGTAGTGGTTCGGGCCTGGGCGGCTTCGAGAACATCCAGTTGAATCTCGGCCGGCACCTTGTCGGCGATGAGCTTGTCGAGCCACGCAACGAGGGCGGTGTCCACGTCCTTCGACTCCTTCATGGTGCCTAGGACGCCGAGGGCCATCTGCTTCTCGATCACGCTGGCCGAATCGTCGGCAAGCAGTCGCGGCAACTCCTGCGCGGCGACCGCCTCGTTCGCCTTCGCGGCCACCACGCGCGCGGCCGCCCGCAGTCGCGGTTCCGGCGACTTCAACGCCATCTCCGCGACAGCTTTCAGTTCCTTCGCCTTCAATGCTTGCAGGGCGAACAGGCTATCCGCCCGCGTCGTGGCCGACTGTTTCTCGTCGCCGACCATCGTCGCGAGCAGCGAGCCGACTTCGGTGATGCCGAGCTTCGACACGACCTGCACGGCCTCCTTGCGAACCGCGTCCGACCCGGCGAACACCTTCGCGATCACGGGCTTGAGCGCGGTGACGGCAATCGCCGCATCGCGGTCTGGCAACTCCTGCCTAATGCCCGTAACGGCATCCCGCCTCGACGGCTTCGCCCACTCCTGCAATAGCTTGAGAGCCGACACACGAAGCGGGTCGGCCTCGGTCGAGCGAGCCGCGAAGTTGGCGACGCGAATCGCCGCTTCCGGGGTGCCGAGCTTGAAGTTCGCGCTAATCGCCCTGAAAGCGACCGCCTCGGAGAGTCCGGGCTTGTCGAGCAACTTCGCAAGGGCGGGCATGGCAGCGGTGATGTTGTCGTCGTGGATGGCGCGGGCAGCTTCGGCGACGACTTTCGACTCGACGTCTTCTAGGAATCGGACTAACAAGGACCGTCCGTCGGAGTTGAACGGCGCCGGGTTTGGTTGGTGTGGTAGTCGGCGGAGGGAGACCACGAGGGCCAGCCGGGCCGACGGATCTTCGAGCAAATTTCCGGCCATATTGTTAAGTCGGAAGTCCAACGAGTCATCGCGCCCCATCGGCATGGGCGTCACGGCGAACAGGTCGGTGAGTATTGGCACGAGACTCTGAATCGCAGCCTGCCGCAGGTACACATCCTTGTCCGCGTTCGCCTTTAGCACTGCCAAGGCCGGGGCGATGCGCGACGCCTTCAGCCCCAACTTGTCCGCGGAGTTCTCTGGTAACAGTCGCCCGAGGCCGACGAGGAGCTGCGCCTTCACGCGCGAATCTGGCTCGGTTGCCAGTTGCGCACTCAGGGCACTCCACGCCCCGACGTACTTCCCTAGCGTCTTCGCCGCCGCGACGCGGACTTCCACGTCTTCGTCCTTGAACAGCGACTTCGCCGACTGAAGCAGCAGCGACGAGTTCTTACCGCCGCCCTCGATCGTGCCGAGGCCCCAGATGGCGTGCAGACGGGCCAGGCGGTTCGCTTTCTTCCCCTGGGCCAGGGCCGCGAGCTTGAAGGCGACCGTTTTCAGGTCGGCCTTCGCCTTCGCCGCCAGTTCGTACTGCGCCTCCAACCGCACATTCTGAATCGGGTGACTCAGCAGCTTCACCAGCTCGTCCACGCTCTGCTTCTCCAGCCCGTCGGCGAGCAGCTTGCGGCCCTCCTCGATGGCCGGGTTCTTCATCGCCTCCGGGTCGGTCACGCGGAAGATGCGACCCTTGTTCGGCTTGTCCCAGCCGCCGAGCCAGTCGGACAAGTAGAACGCGCCGTCCGGGCCGAACTCGCAGTCGGTCGGCACCACCTGCTGCACGAACGGGTGCAGGTCGGCGACCTCGAACGCCGCCCCCTTCGGCTTCACCGCTAACGTCCAGATCTTGCTGTTGGCCGCGCTCGCGGTGAAGTCGCAGGCGAAGAAGTGGTCCTTGTACTTGTCGGAGAGTCCCACGCCGGGGTAGTGCGTCAGGCCCGACGGGCCGTTGCCGAAGTGCGCGAGCGGCGGCAGCACGTAAGCCGGCTGGCCCTCGTGCTGGAGGTGCCAGAGTTTCTCCGTGTTCCACGGCCCGCGGTTGCCCTGCGGCACGGCCGGCGTGTGCATGTGCGTGCCTTACTGATATACTCACCGACAGCCGCTATCGCCTCCCTCGACGATGTACACCCACCGGGCGCTGTCGCCGCTGTCGCAGTTGTTGTCATAGGTGAACAAATTTCCAAAGTCGTCGAACGCCAACTCCTGCGGGTTCCGCAGGCCGGTGTGGACGATCTCCATATTCGCGCCGTCCGGGCCGCACCGCAGCACGGCCCCGGAGTCGGGGTTGTAGAGGTGCTTGCCGTCCTTCGTGGTAACGTTGAAACCGCGGTCGCCGATGCTGAAGTAGAGCTTGCCGTCCGGCCCCATGCGAAGGCCGTGCAGGTCGTGGCCCTGGAACTGTGCCCGCACGCCGAAGCCGGTGGCCAGCGATTGCTTCACGTCGGCCTTGTGATCGCCCGTCGTGTCCTTCAACAGATACAGGTCGGGGATGCACGCGAAGTAGACGCTGCCCTTTCTGGCCAGCACGCCGGCGGCGATGCCGTCCTCGAAGCGGTTGTACCCGCCGCTGAACGTCTCGGCCTTGTCGGCGTGCCCACTGCCGGTACTGTCCCACAAGACGCGGACTTTGTCCTCGAATTTCTCGAACTGCGGGTACTTGTGCTTCTGATACATCGCCACACGGTCGGCCACGGACTTCGAGTTGATGTCCTCATCCAGCCAGTACATGTGCCCGCGGGTGTCAGGCACGCCGTCCTTGTAGCGGTTCCCCTCGACGACGTAGCACTTGCCTTGTTCGTCGAAGCTGAAGGCGACGGGGTTCTGGAACTGCGGCTCGGCCGCCCAAACTGTGGCCTTCAACCCGCCCTCGATCTGTGCACGAGCCGCGGCCGACTCGGGGGCTTTATCGTCGCCCTTCTTCTTCTCCTGGTCAGGCGGGACCGCGGAGGCGAACACGCCGAGACTGCCGGCCAGCAACAGGCCAGCGAGCGTGCGGGTAGTGCGAGACATGAGTAACTCCGAGGGAGGCGGGTGCGAGCGGGGGTAGGGTCAAGCTACCAGACGGGGAAGACGGGGCAATGGTAGGTTGGCCGAGCCGGGGCCGACCTACTTCGGTCGGCCGTACCGCTTGGCCCGCTGATCGTCCTCGCGCTTCATGTCGCGGCGTGCCTTCAGAACGAGCAGACCTAACCCGACGGCGATGGCCGCGAGTACCGCCACCATGCCGAGGGCGATCGGGTCGCCGTTCCCCAAGTCTTCGAAGAAGCGCTCAAGGGCCTGCCCCGCGGTTCCGCCTCATCGCGCCTCCTTCTTCACGTTTACGGCGTCGATCACGGTCATCTTGCCGTAGCCGGCCGGCCAGGTCGATTCAACAACGGCTTCGCCGGCGTAGTCGTCGTCGCTCAATTCGGCCTTCCAGTCTTTCATCAGTTTCTCGTTCGCGTCGAGGTAGACCTTCACAAGGTACTTTCCGGCCGGCAGCTTCGGCGGCTTTGCCTTCCAGCCTTTCGCCACCTCTGAACCGGCCGGGGCGTGCAGGGTGAGATTGTGCTGCCAGATTTTCAGCTTCCCCGACACCAGGCGGTCGGACGTAGCAATCGGCTCGGCGTGCCAGCGATTCGCGGTTGCATCCCAGGCGAAGAGTTTGACCGTCAGGAACTTCTCGCCCCACGCGTCCGGCGTGTTCGCAAGCTTCAGCCACGCCTCGGTGCCGAAGCGGGCGTCTGTCTCGGGCTTCGGCAACTCTTCGGCCGTCGCGTACTTATCGGTGACGACCTTCGCGTAGTCATCGAGGAACCGCCGGTACGCCTTATACCCCTCGTCGCCCTTCGTGAACTTCACGCCGCCGCCGTGCTTCACCTCGTCGTTCAAGGGCTTGAGCAGCAACAGACTCTGATCGGGCTTCTTCGCGTCCACGAGCCGCGACTTCGTCAGGTATGCCAACGTCTCGGCGGCCGTCGGGCGAAGCCAGGCCATGTCGCCGGGCAACGAATCGAGCGGCTTCTCCTTCGCCCGCTTCGCCACGGCCTCAGCCGTGTGACAGCTCGCACAGCGGAACCGCATCGCCCATACGGTGTTCTCGAACGACTCCAGCACGCGGTCCGTCCGGGCATGGCGGATGACCTCGTTGGGCTTCGCCGGCTTCGCCAACTCCGCGGCCTTCAGCTTCGGCGCGTTCCGCAATTCGGCGTCAGCACAACTGGCCTTCACCCATGCGGCGAACGCCTCGGCCTCGGCCGTTCGGTTCTTCTGCTGAATGTCGGTGGACTTCTTCGCGTCCTTGCCCATGTCGATGAGGTGAAGAATCTTCGACTGCTCTGGGTGGTCGAGATCGACTAACCCCTGATCGCGCAGCGATAGAAACGTCTCGCGGTGCGTCGGCCAAATGTAGTCTTTCAGTTCGACGCCGCTGAGATGGCACTGCGTGCAACTCGACGGGTTCGGCGACTTGAAGATCGGCACGATCCGCTTCGTAAAGACCTCTTCCGGCGTCTCGGCCTGGGCGGCGAGGCAAAGCGTCAACACGGTAAGCGAGAGGATGAAACGCATGGCGGCTCCGGTGTCGTGGCTGCGGAGATTGTACGAACTACCGCGGCCGGCCGATCACGATGGTCTTCTCGACGATGTCGAACCGTTCTCGGGTGGATTCCGTCCACTCGAATTTCCTCCAAACGTACTGTCGTGCCACCCGCTCCTCGCGGTCGAGCGTGCCGTCGTGGTTGAGGTCAAAGTCGTAGGCCTCCCACTGTTCCGCGGACCATGCGTCGAACGTCCATTCCCGTTCGACGGTCGGCAAGTCGTAGCTATGGGGAGAGAGCTTGTTGTAAGGGATGCGGTAAACTTCACGAGCCTCGTGGAAAAAGGCGCACGCATAGCGCGGGCCGCTCGACTCTCCAAACTCCATGCCGAGTAGGTTCCGTCGTTCGCGTCCGCCGAACTCCAACGATCGGCTGACGTGGTGAAACGCCATCCGGCCGTCGGCATCGGATTCGACGACATGGCCGGGGCGGAACTCGTTCACCGGATAGTGAGGACTCGGCCCGCCGGCTTGGGTGAAGACTTCCAACCGAACGCCGGGCACAGGCTGTCCGTGCTCGTCGACGAACCGCAGGCGAAACTCGGCGCTCGGAAACCCGCCGTCCCAGATGACGCCCTGGACGGGGTACAGCAGCACGAAGGCGATGACCGCGACAACGGCCGCGTGCCAGACCCAGCGGGATCGCGACGTACGCATGGCGTCCTCAGTTCCGCGATTCTCGCACCGGTGGTCGCACGAATCAATACTTCGCCAGTACGCCGTCGGCCGTCGTCACGCAGTCGCCGTCGTCGTGGTCGGTCAGGGCCGCGAAGTTCGCGGCGATGCGGCGGTTCGCGATTTTCAGGAAGTACAAGCCCGCGTCCGTGTCGGCACTCGGTTGCGTGAGCAGGTGATCCAACCGAGACAGCGTGCAGGCCGAGGCGTACAGGTCGATGGCGATGTCCGCGATGCGTTCGTGAATGAGCTGGGCCTGCACAAACTTCGTCTCGTCCTTCAGTCGCAGGAAGATGTGTGGCAGTTCCAGACCGAAGTGCTTGACGTGTTTCGCCAGGGCAGCCGCGGCATCTCGCAGTTGTGACGACTTCACCGGCACCGCCGGCGTACTCGCCCACGGGACGACGAGCCGCGTACCGACGCCGAGGCCGGCGGCGAGCTTGCGGAAGCTCCATCGGCCACCGAGCAGGTCGTCGCGGAGAGCTTTAAGCGATTCGCCCGGCCCCCGGCAGCCGACCACGGCGATGAACGCCTTCAGCACGTCGTTCGCCCCCTCGCCGATCTGATTGATGCGAGCGTCGCGCATCCATCGCTCGTAAGGCTGATCGCAGAAGTACGCCTTCCCCCCGAACACCTGGATGCAGTCGTTCACGATCGTCCACAGGTGCTCGGTGGCGAACACCTTCAGCATCGCCGTCTCCAGCATGAAGTCGTCTTCGCCGCCGTCGATGCACCGGGCGCACTGGGCCGTGGTCGCTTCCATCGCGAAGATATGGGCGGCCGCGAACGCGATCTTCTTCTTAACTAGCTCGAATTCGCTGAGCGTCTGTTGAAACTGCCGGCGGGTCTTCGCGTGGCCCACCATCGCATCGAGGCACGCCTTCGCGTGGCCGGTGCAACTCGCCCCGAAGGTCGTGCGGCCGAAGTCGAGGACGGTGAGCGCGACCTTCAACCCTTTGCCGACGGGGCCGAGGACGTTGGCCTTCGGCACTCGCACATTTGTGAACCGCAGCTTGCCCGTGGCGGTGCCGCGGATGCCGCACTTCTCGGCGCGGGCTTCCACCACCTCGAAGCCGGGCAGATCCGGCGTAACCAGGAACGCGGTCACGCGACTCTTGCCGTCGGGGCCGGTCAACTTCGCCATCACGGTGAGCACGTCGGCGATACCACCATTCGTGATGTAGTGCTTCAGGCCGTTCAGCACGTAGGCGTCGCCATCGTCCACGGCGGTCGTCTGCACGTTGCCCGCGTCGGACCCGGCCTCCGGTTCGGTCAGCGCGAACGCGGCGAGCTTCCGCCCGGCGACCAGGTCGGGCAGCCACTTCGCCTGCTGCTCCGGCGTGCCGAACAGGAGCAGGGCGCGAATCCCGATGCTGTGGTGGGCGTTCACAAACACGGCCGTGCTGGCGCAGTGGCCGCCGAGAATTTCCATGATCTTGAGGTACTGCTGCTGATTGAAGCCGAGGCCGCCGAAGGCGGTCGGAGCCGTCATGCCGAGGACGCCGAGGTCGGCCAGCCCGCGAATGACAGCATCGGGGATCCTCGCTTCGCGGTCGATCCGCATGTGGTCAATGTGATCGCGGGCGAACAGCCGCACCTTGGCAGCCGCCTCGTCGGCGTGCTGTTGCAAAGCGGCCGGCAGCGTCGGGTACGGGAAGAGGAGGTCGCCGCGGAACTTCCCGAAGAACAGCGCCTTCGCGAAGCCGAGCTGTTCGACCGACCCCAGCAACTCTTCGACCTGCTTCTTCTGTTCGGCAACCTGGGCAGCCGTGAGGGCCATGATCGGAACCTCCGCGAAAGGGATGCTGCATTCTACACCGCGGGACGGGTACGGGGCGGTCCCCGTACAATGCGGGTGATTCCCCTTCCTTCACGATGGCTTGCCGTGGCGAACTCTGACGACATCACGCTGTCCCAACTGGCCCGCCTGCACGCATCGGAGTATGCGCCGGTGGACGTGGAGCGCATCAAGCACGCGGTGCGGGAAATCTTGCTCGCCATCGGTGAAGACCCGGACCGCGAAGGGCTGCTCGAAACACCGGATCGCGTCGCCCGCATGTACGCGGAAGTGTTTAGCGGGCTGCACACGAACCCGGCCGTTCACCTGCAAAAACTGTTCACGCAGAAGCACGATGAGATGGTGATCGTGAAAGACATCGAGTTCGCGTCGTGCTGCGAGCACCACCTGCTGCCGTTCGTCGGGAAGGCGCACATCGGTTATCTGCCGGATGGGAAAGTGGTCGGCCTGAGCAAACTTGCCCGCGTAGTGGACGTGGTGGCCAAGCGGCCGCAGGTGCAAGAGCGGATGACGGAAACGATCGCCGACCTGATTATGTCCGAGGTGCAGCCCCGCGGCGTGGGCGTGATCCTGGAGGCAAGCCACTCGTGCATGACGATCCGCGGCGTGCGGAAGCCGGGAGCGATGACGCTGACGAGCGCCGTCCGCGGACTCGTGAAGACGAACCCGATGACGCGGAACGAACTGATGAGCCTGGTCTACAACCGGTCGTGAGCCGGCTACGACTTTTCGAGCGGCACGATCTTGAGCGCGTACCAGACCTTGCCGAGCATTTCGTTGAACGCCTCGACGGGCATGTCCTGGTATCCATGGAGGGCGTCACTCACCGCCCGATCCGTCATTCCCACGGCCGCAGCGAACGCCTGGAGCGACGGGTACTGCTTGAATTCGAGCGGCGACGGCCCTCTCTTGGGTCGTCGGGTCAAGTTTCGCACGCGGGGCGTCTGCACGGCATAGACTACCCGGTGCCATGCCGACCACGCCGCCAGACCTGGCCGACGATCTCCGCGGATTCGTTCGCGGCCGCCTGATCGCCGACGCACTCGCACGCGGGCTGTACGCCACCGATGCGAGTCCGTTTCACGTGCTGCCGGCCGCCGTCGTTGTGCCGGCCGACGAGGCCGATCTGATCGCGGTCGTGAAGTACGCGCACGAACAGGCCGTGCCGATCATCGCTCGCGGGGCCGGCACAGGGCTGTCGGGCGAATCGCTCGGGGCTGGCATCGTGCTCGACCTGAGCGCGAACTTCCGCACCATCTCGGACATCACAGCAGACACGGTCACGGTCGAACCCGGCGTGACGCTCGCGGAACTGAACGCCGCCCTCGCGGCCCACGGCCGAAGGTTCGCCCCCGACCCGGCGAGTGCGAACAGTTGCACCCTCGGCGGCATGATCGCCACGAATGCCAGCGGCGCGTCGGCCTTCCGCCACGGGTACACGCGTGACTACCTCGCCAGTGTGCGGGCCGTGCGGGACGATGGGCTGCTTCTGGAAACGGGCGTGCCCGACGAGCGACTTGCGGCCGTGGCAACGCTACTCGCGGAGAACCGCGAACTCATTCGCACGCATCAGCCGCTCACTCCGTTCAACCGCTGCGGCTACCTGCTGCCCGGCGTCCTCACCCGCGGCGACATCGATCTGGAGAAGTTGCTCGCCGGCAGCGAGGGCACGCTCGCGATCGTCACAAAGGCCACAGTGCAGACCATCCTGCTGCCCGGCGGCATGAGCATGTTCGCCCTTGGCTTCGCGACGCTGGATGCGGCCTTGCGGGCCGGGCCGGAGCTTCGCGCATCGGCCGGGCTGGTGGCGTGCGACGTGCTCGATCAGAGGTTACTCTCGCTCGCGAAGGTCGCGCTCGTACCGGCGGGCGTCGGGGCCATGATTCTGGGGAAGGTCGAGGCCGACACCGAGCGAGATGCGATCGACCTGGGTCAGCAGGCAGTGGACCGTGTGCGTGCAAGCCACTCGTGTATCGTCATCGCCGAGTCGACGGCTGAACCGAATGTGCTCGACCACTTGCGGGCCTTCCGCGACTCGGCCGTGGCCGGCCTGTACGCGCTCGGTCGCGGTCGCCGGCCGGAAGCGTTCGTCGAGGACGTCGGCGTACCGGCGGACGCCGTGCCGGAATTCGTGGCGAAGGTGCAAGAGTACCTGCGGGCCGACGAGTTGAATGCCTCGTTTCTGGTTCACCTGCTCACCGGTCAGGTTCATACGCGGCCATTGCTCGACGTGACGCTCGCGGCCGACCGCGAGAAGATGTGGCCGTTAGCGGACCAGGTTCACACGCTCGCCCTGGAACTCGGCGGCACGATCAGCACACAACACGGCGTCGGCCTGGCCCGCACGCCGTGGGTCGAGAAACAGTATGGCCCGCTGACCGCCGTGTTCCGCGAACTGAAACGCCTTTTCGACCCGAAGAACATCCTCAACCCCGGCAAGATTCTCGGCCCCGATCCGTCGCGTCCAGCGTGGCCCATGGCGGCTTCGCCGCGGGTCGCGGGTCGCGGGTCGCGGGTCGGGCAAACTTCGCCTCCGACGACGGATGGCCCACACGAAGAGAGCGGTTCTTCCTCAGCCAGACCCCAGACCCGACAGTGTCTGCTCATCTGGAAAGAGAACAGTCCCCACGAGGAAGCGGCCAAATGCAACGGGTGCGGCGACTGTCGGCCGCGGATGGGGCCGGTGCGGATGTGCCCGGTGTTTCGCGCGACCGGCGAGGAAGCCGCCACGCCACGGGCGAAGGCGAACATCGTGCGGTTGCTCGACGACCCGGCGAATCTGGACACGGACGAAGTCGCGGCCGTCGCGCGCCTGTGCGTGAACTGCAAGATGTGCCGCGACGAATGCCGGGCAAAAGTGGACGTGCCGAAGCTGATGCTGGAAGCGAAGGCCGCCCACTACGAGGGGCACGGCTTCCACCGCCACGACTGGGTGCTGGCACGGGCCGAATCGCTGATGCAGCTCGCCAGCCGGTT
>JBBQCQ010000005.1:0-17732 GCA_038318835.1 Gemmatales bacterium
GGTCGGTGCGGTCATGCCGTGCGGTTCCCCGGTGCGGTTCGTGTCGGTCTGTTGTAGGACCGGCGACGCGTGGGGGGAACGCTGGTACGCGAATTGCAAAGTGTCGGGCCGTCCCATCCCCTCTGCTCGGAGACGCGATGACCCCTCCCACCCCGTCGGACTGGCCGCGGGCTGCCGCCCTGGCCGTCCTCACCGCGCTGGCCGTGTACGCCTGCTACCTCATCACCGTGCCGTTCCTGCCGGGCGTGTCGTGGGCCGTGGCCCTGGCCGTCATCGGGTTACCGGTCCACCGCTGGCTGAAGCGTCGGCTCGGCAGCGATAACTGGGCGGCCGGGCTGACTACCCTGATTGTCGTGCTGGTGATCGCCGGGCCGGTCGTCTTCGTCGCGTACCAGATGGCGCAGGAGATGATGATCGCGGCCGGGCAGGTGCAAGCGGTGTTGGCCAGCGAAGAATGGCGAGCGTCTGCGGCGAAGGTGCCGTACTTCGGCGAGCGGCTGGCGAATCTTCAACCGCAGGACGTGGAAAACCAGCTTCGCGAGGCCGGCCAGTATCTCGGTTCGCAGTCGTTCGGCGTGGTTGGCGGCATTGGGGCGGCAATCCTGCAAATGCTCGTGGCCGTGTTCGTGCTGTTCTTCTGCTTCCGCGACCGGCACCATCTCTTGAACGAAGTGCGGGGACTGATCCCGCTGAACACAGCCAGGGCCGACAAGATCATCGACCGAGCCGCGGACGCCGTCCAGGGCACGCTCGCCGGCACGATCCTGACAGGGCTGATTCAGGGCGTGACGGGCGGGCTGCTCTTCTGGGCTATCGGCCTGCCGGGGTCGATCCTCTGGGCCGTGGTCATTTTCGTGCTCGGCATCCTGCCGTTTGTGGGGGCGTTCCTCGTCTGGGGGCCGGCCGCGATCTTTCTGGCGTCGCAGGACCGCTGGGGGGCGGCGATCACGCTGGTGGCGTGGGGTCTCATCATGGCGGGGCCGGTTGCGAACTATCTGTACGCCTATTTTGCCGGGGACCGCATGAAAATGCACGCCGTTCCGTCCTTGATTGCGTTCATCGGCGGACTGGCGGTTTTCGGCGTATCCGGCATCGTGCTCGGCCCTTGCGTCCTGACGGTGACGGTCGCCCTGCTCGATGTGTGGCGACACCGCAACATCGACGGCACATCGGTTGCAGAATCTACCGCCGCTGGACTTGTGATTCCCGGAGAACCATCATGATTTACGCTCATAGCGAAGTTCCCCCGCGTCAGCGGAGTGCCCGAAACGACGCCTCGATGCGCGACGGCGATTCCGGCCACGGCAACCCCGGCGACTCGGCCGGCGACCTGTTCGAGGTCGATTCCGACACCGACATCGGCGACACGAACACCTTCGAGCCGAAGATCGACGAGGATGAACAACTTTCGGGTTCGACCCCTGAAAGCTTGCGCGAGTTCCGCGAACTGCGGGACGAAGTGACCGACAACAACCTCTACTCCCAGGACGCGGCCGTCGATGCGACAATCCTGAGCGCAGAGCAGGAAGCACTCGGCGATACGAAAGAAGACGACGGCGGTGTGGTGCAGCCGACGGAACTGTCGGCGACGGAAGCGGAAGAATCGGCCGCAGTGGTGCCGAAGGCCGAGCCAAACCCGAGTTCGGCGGAACCGATGGGCAACTATGCCTCGATGACCGTGAAGGCAATCACCGAGCGGGCGCGGGAAATGTCACCCGCCGAAGTCATGCGAGTGCTCGACTTCGAGAAGGCGAACCGCAACCGCAAGAGCCTGGTGACGCAACTGGAGCGCATCGCCAGCGGCCGCACCCGCAAGCCGAAGGAAGCCGCCGCGGAATGACGGGCGGCGAAGAGTTGGATGGAGGCGGGGTCCGGTGCATTGTTCACCGGCCCCGTTTCTGTTTGCGCTCAGCCTATCTCGAATCGCACGGTGCCGCCGCCGGTGCCGCCGCGGAGGTTGCCGGTCGGCTTGCGGGTTGCCATCCGCTCGGCCGCGGCGGCCTTGTCGGCCTCGGATTCCGCCGTCGCGGCCTCGGTTTCGGCGGCTTCCTTCTCGGCGGTCATCGCCTTCAGCGAGAGCGCGATCCGCCGTTGGTCGGTGTCGATGTTCAGGATTTGCACTGTGACTTCCTGGCCTTCGCTCAGGATGTCCCGCACGCGGCCGACGCGGCCCGTCGAGAGTTCCGAGATGTGAATCAAGCCTTCGATGCCGGGGGCGATCTCGACGAACGCGCCGAAGTCGGCCAGCCTCGTGACCTTGCCGGGGATGCGGAGGCCGGGACGGTTCTCGGCCGCGAAAGTATCCCACGGGTTGATGCCCATCGCTCGCAGACTCAGGGCGATGCGGCGTTGCTCGGGATCGACGCGAACGACCTTCACTTCCACCAACTGCCCGACCTTCACCACTTCATCGACGGTGCCGACACGGGCGTAGCTGAGTTCGCCGATCGGGATGAGGCCGTCGGCCGCACCGAGATCGACGAACGCGCCGAAGGCCTTGATCGACTTCACGATGCCCTTGTGGATGTCGCCCACCTGAATCGTCGTCCAGAATTCGCCGGCCTTCCGCTCGCGTTCCGCTTCCTGGATGACGCGACGGCTCACGATCAGGTTCCGCTCGCTCGGTTCGAGTTCGATCACCTGCACCTTGAGCTTCTGGTTGACGAGCGTTTCCGGCTGCTCGATGCGGTACATGTCAGCCTGGCTGAGCGGCATGAACCCGCGGATGCCGTTGACCTCGACGGTGTAGCCGGTCGAGTTCTTGTTCATGCCGGTGATCTTCGCCTCGATCACCATGTTGAGCTTCACGCTCGACCAGTCGGTGACTTGCTTGGCGGCCCCTTCCTTCGTGAGCACGAGCAGGCCGTTGGCGGAATCGTAGTGATCCACCATGAACTCGATCTCGTCGCCGACGTTTGGGCGTTTGCCCTCGAACTCGTCGAGCGAGATCATGCCTTCGCTGCGGCCGCCGGGGATTTCGATGAACACGTCCTTGCCGTGGATGCTGACGACGCGGCCCTTCTTGCGGCCGTTCTGCCCCTTTTCGCCTTGCGGCTTGTCGGCGTCCATCGCCTTCAGGTCGGTGCCGGCGAAGGCGGCGGCCATCTCGGCCTCGATGTCGGTGTCGAGTGCCCGCTTGTTCGGCTTGAACTCGCCGAAGGTGCGGGGCACGCCCGCGTCCGGGTTCGGCTTCGCCTTCGGCGGCCCCCCGCGCTGCCACTTATCGGGGATGGCCTTGTTGCCCGGCCGCTGAGCGCCGGGCTTCGGCGGGCCTTGCGGGGCGTTCTGCGGCGGCAACGCTTCGGCGGCGGGTGCGGGCGTCGGGGCGTCGGGGGTGGTTTCGGTGGACATCCGGGTGTTCCTCGCTGGTCCCGCGGTCGTGCGGGCCGGACTATTAGCCTACAGCGTCATTGGTTATTCGTCATTAGTGATTGGAGCGGTCGCCGGGAGGATGGACCGACCCGTGGGTGCCGTCCTATCACGAATAACCAATCACCAATGACGGTTTTCCTACAATCACCCCCTATGTCGTCATCCCGCAAGTGGCTGGTCGCGCAGGCCGTTCTCGCCGTTGTTTTGCTCGCCGCGGTCGGCCGGCACTTCTGGAAGTTGCTCGACGATCACTCGCTGCAAGCCCTGTCGTTCGGCGACCGCGGCTGGTACCTGCTGCCCGCGGGCTTTCTGTACCTGGCCGCGCACACGATCTGGGGCACGTACTGGTGGGAACTGCTCCGCTACCAGGGCGTGCGGGTGTCGTGGTTCGCGGCCGTGCGGGCGTACTTCGTCAGTCAGTACGGCAAGTACATACCGGGGAAGGTGTGGGTCATCCTCCTGCGCGTGTGGCTGTTACGGCACGCGCCGGGGGCGAATAAGCGGGTGATCGGCCTGACCGGGATGTACGAGACGCTCGTGAACATGGCCGCCGGGGCGATCCTCGCGGCGGTGCTCTTGCCGTACACGAACATCGGCGGCGAATATACGCGCGGCCGCGTGCCGTTCCTGATCGCGGCGGCCGCTCTGCCGCTCGGGCTGTTCTTGCTTGTGCGGCTGACGAACCGCATCGCCCGTCGGCGACGGGGGCCGGATGCGCAGGCCGTGGCGAACACGCCGTTGTGGTTATTGCTCGCCGGCGTCTTGCAGACCTCGGTCGGGTGGTGTCTGTTGGCAGTCAGCCTGCGACTGACGACGACAGCCCTGTGGCCGGCCGTGCCGGTGGACTTCTCCAGCGACCTCGTGAGCGTGACCGCGTCCTACGTCATCGGCTTCGTCTTCTTCTTCCTCCCCGGCGGGTTGGGGGCACGCGAAGGTATCCTCCAGGCGTGCTTCGAAAGCCGCCTCGCCGGTGTGGCCGACAACCCGGCCGGGGCCGCCGTGCTGATCGCGCTGCTGTTGCGGATCGTCTGGACGGCGTTCGAGGTCGTCATCGCCGGCGGGCTGTATCTGACGAGCAAGTTGCGGCGGGTATCGCCCGCGGACGGTCGTCCGCGGGCTTTCGCCCAACCGGAGAAATCATGACACGACCGGCCCCCATCGCGGATTTGCTCTCGCTGGTCATCCCGGTTTACAACGAGAAGGACAGCCTTCCGCCGTTGCTCGCCGAGATTGACGCCGCCGTCCGTGCGGCCGGGCTGACCGTCGAAATTCTGTTCATCGACGATGGCAGCCGCGACGGGTCATGGGAGACCATCCAGGAACTCGCGGCCCAAGATGCCCGCGTTCACGGCATGCGCTTCCGCCGCAACTTCGGCAAGGCGGCGGCTCTCAACCTCGGCTTCCGACGGGCGGCCGGTGACATCGTGATGACACTCGATGCCGACCTTCAAGACGACCCGCAGGAAATCCCTCATTTCCTGGCCGCGGTGAAGGGCGGCACCGATGTCGTCAGCGGGTACAAGAAGGTCCGCCACGACCCCTGGCACAAGGTCTTCCCCAGCCGCGTCTTCAACTGGATGGTGTCGAAGCTGACCGGCGTGAAGTTGCACGACCACAACTGCGGTTTCAAGGCGTACCGGGCGGACGTGATCCGCGAAGTGCGCCTCTACGGCGAACTCCACCGCTACGTGCCGGTGCTGGCACACGAGGCCGGGTTCACCGTGGGCGAACTCGTCATCAACCACCGCGCGCGGAAGTTCGGCCACTCGAAATTTGGCGCGCGGCGGTTCCTCAAAGGGTTCCTCGACCTGATCGCCGTCTGGTTCCGCACCACGTTCGGCTACCGCCCGATGCACGCCTTCGGTACTGCCGCCGTGCTGCTGGGCGGCGTCGGGGTTTTGCTGCATCTCTTGCTGACGCTCGTGCCGGTGGGTAACACAATCACGGCCTTGTTGTACCCGCTGCCGCTGCTGTGCTTTGTGTTCGCAGGGCAATCGGTGTTCACGGGGTTGCTGGCCGAGTACGTGCTCGCCCGGTCAACGCCGGACGAACCGTACCGCGTGGCCGAGATGACGCCCGACCTCACGCAAAAAACGAAATGACGCTCCCTGCCGATCCCGCTGCCGCCCTCCGCCGGTCGATTTACCTCCTCCTCACCTGGGTCGCCGTGGCCATTGCCACGGCAAAGGTGGTTGGCGTCGAACTCGTCGTCGAGCCGAGCCGGTTTCAGCCGCCGCCCGGCACGTTCGGCAGCGACCGCCCGGCTAACTTCACCCCCACGAAGGCATGGACGCCGGCCCGCCCGGAGCCGACGCCGCTGCTCAGTTCCAACGACCGCTCCCGGTGGGCCACGGCCCGCGCACTCGTGGACAACGGCACGTTCGTCGTCGGGCAGCGGCAGAACCTGGGGGCGAAAGAACCGCCGTTCGGGGACGAGGGCATCATCTTCGAGGGCGGGTGGGAAGCCGTCGATAAGGTGATGGACCCGCAGACGGGGAAGTTCTACTCGACCAAGCCGCCGCTGTTCCCGGTGATGATGGCCGCCGAATACTGGTTGCTGAAGCACGCCGTCGGCTGGCAGTTTAACCGCGACAAGTGGCCGATCGTGGTGACGATCCTGCTCACGTTCAACGTGCTGCCGTTCGCGGTCTACCTGATCCTGCTCGCCCGATTGATCGAGCAGTATGGCACGTCCGACTTCGCGAAGGTGTTCACGTTTGCCGCCGCCGCGTTCGGCACATTCGTGATGACGTTCGCGGTAACGATCAACAACCACACGCCGGCGGTGTTCTGCGTGCTGTTCGCGCTTTACCCGCTTTTGCGCAAACGCCCGACGGGTTCGAGCGAATCACGGGCAGACCTGTTCTTCAGCGGGTTCTTTGCCGGCCTGACGGCGACGTTCGAGCTGCCCGCCGCCGCGTTCACCGCTGGCCTGGCGGTGCCGCTCTTGCTCGCCCGACCGAAGTCGCTGGTGTGGTTCCTGCCCGGCGTGCTGGTGCCGATCGTGGCGTTGCTCGCCTGCATGTATGCGGCGATGGGATCGCTCCTACCGGCCTATGGGGAGTTCGGCGGACCGTGGTACAAGTACGCCGGCAGCCACTGGAACAAGATCGACGACCCGAACGCGCGAGGCATCGACTTCAACAAACAAGGCACGCCCGTCTATGCGTTCAACCTGCTGCTCGGCCACCACGGCTGGTTCAGCTTGACGCCGGTATGGCTGCTGGCGCTGGCAGGGTTGGCCTCACAGCTCAGGACTGGAAACTCAGAACGCGGAGAAAAAGTAACGAGTGGTGAGGGGCGAGTTTTGAGCCAGAGGCAACTGGCCTTCGGAACACTGACGATCTCGGCGGTGGTGTTCGCGTTCTACCTGATGCAGACGAAGAGTTACAACTACGGCGGCAACACCGCGACCGCCCGGTGGCTGATGTGGCTGACGCCGTTGTGGCTGTTCGGCCTGCTCGCGGGGGCGGAGCGCGTGGCCGCGTCAGCGTGGGGGCAGCGAATCGCGGCCGGGCTGTTGGGCTTCTCGGTGCTGTCGGTCTTCTACCCGGCGTGGAACCCGTGGCGGTCGCCCTGGCTGTTGCAGTTGGCCGAAGCGTTGGACTGGGTGCATTACTAAAGGCTCGCACGACATGGCGGACTCTCCCTCCGGTTATCTTGTCGCTCGTCTCGACGGCAAATACGGCGAGGTTCTCCCGCTGGTCGCCGAGGTTTGCTACACGCTCGGCCGTGCGCCGACGAACCGCATCCCGCTGCGCGACGACATGTGCAGCCGCGACCACGCCGAGGTCTACTGGTTCGATACCGCCTGGCACGTGCGCGATCTGAAGAGCCTCAACGGCACGTTCGTCAACGACGAGAAGCTGGCCCGCGAACGAACGCTCGCCCCTGCCGACCAGGTCCGGTTTGGCAACAGCCGCTTCCTGTTTCTGCACGACATCGCCGACCTGCCCACGCCGCAACCAGATTCGCGGACGGGCGAGGGCGGCGTGCAGATCAAGACCCGCCTCGACGACACCAAGTACATCTCGCCGAAGAAGTCCGTGGCGCTGGCCCCGACGGCCGAGTTCCCGGTGAAGGGCCGGCACGCCTCGCAGGACGAGGCCGTGTCGCTGCTGTTCCGCCTCGCCATCGACTCGGCCACCGCCGCCACGCCGGGCGAGTTGGCCGAGATGGCCCTGAACGTGATCTTCCACGGCACGACCGCCGAAGTGGCGGCCGTGCTGGCCATGCCCGCCGGCCACGATTCGGAACTGATCGCGTACCGCACCCGCAACGCCAGCCAGAAGACGTACCACAAGGTGTCGAGCTTCGTCAGTCGCGAGGTCGCGAAGACGCGTCAGGCGGTGCTGGCCGAGGACGTGGCCGGCGAAAAGAAGCTGAAGGACCGCGACAGCGTGAGCGAACTGAAGGTCGCCAGCCTCATCTGTGCGCCGGTCGCGGCCGACCAGGAGTTGCTCGGCCTCATTCACATCTACAGCACGAAGGCCAGCCGCCGCCTGAACGCCGACGACCTGGAACTGACGCTGGCCATCGCCCGGCAGGTCGGCATCGCGTGGCAACGGCTCCGCCGCGAGGCTGGGCTGAACGCCGAGGTCAAGGCGCTCAAGGACCGCTTCCATCTGGAGAGCGGCCTCGTCGGCACCAGCGCCGGCCTCAAGGCCGTCGAGTCGCAAATCGCCCGCGTCGCGCCGATGAAGACTACCGTCCTCATCCGCGGTGAGAGCGGCGTCGGCAAGGAACTCGTCGCCCGCGCCGTCCACCAGTCCGGCCCGCGCAAGAGCGGCGCGTTCGTCTGCCTCAACTGTGCCGCCCTCACGGAGACGCTGCTCGAAAGCGAACTCTTCGGCCACGAGAAAGGCTCCTTCACCGGCGCGACCGAACGCCTCATCGGCAAGTTCGAGTCGGCCGACGGCGGCACGATCTTCCTCGACGAGATCGGCGAAATGACCCTGGGAACGCAGGCGAAGTTGCTCCGCGTGCTCGAAGGCCAGTCGTTCGAGCGGGTCGGCGGCAACACGCCGATTCACGTCGATGTTCGCGTGGTGGCCGCCACAAACCGCCCGCTGGAGGAAGCCGTGCGGGACGGCACCTTCCGCAAGGACTTGTTCTTCCGGCTGCAGGTCGTGCAGATCGACGTGCCGCCGTTGCGGGAACGCCCGGACGACATCCCACCGCTGGCCGAGCACTTCTTCCGCCACTACTCGAAGGAGACCGGCCGCAAGCTGAAGGGTCTGTCGGCGGCCGCGATGGCGAAGCTGACGGCGTACCACTGGCCGGGCAACGTCCGCGAACTGCGGAACGCCATCGAGCGGGCGGTGGTGCTATGCGGCACAGCCGGCATCGAGGATTGTGACATCTGGCTGTCACCCCTGGAGTCGAGCGAGCGCGAAGGCGCGGACGTGTACGCGCCACTCTCGCTGGACGCGGTGGAGAAGCGGCATATCGAGCGAACGCTGGCCCACACGAGCTGGAACAAGTCGCAGACGGCCGAGATTCTCGGCATCGAGCGGTCCACGCTCGATCGCAAGATCAAGAGCTACGGGCTGAAGAAGTAGCCGCGAACCCGGCTTCAAGGCCAGGCCGAGTACCGCTTCGCGGCAAGCCCCGTGAACGGAGTTGGGGCGGCGGGCCTTCCGCCGGATCCGCAACCCGCTGCCGACGGTTTCGAATCGCGACGACTCCCGCGTGCAACCTCGAACTCCGCTTGCCGCGGCTTCTCTCCTCGGCGACACACAGCTCGACCACTTCGAAGCCAATGTCGTGGTCCGAAGTCGTGCGACAACTGCCACCGCAGATGGCCGAGGGCGTGCTGATGTGGCAACTCAAGGAGTTGTTGACCGAATTGGTGAAACTCCACGGCAACGAAGGCTCTATCGACATCGAAACAAACGACACCGACTATATCGGCTACTTCGTCCCGGCTCACGCTGAGGCAATGGAAGCGGAGCGAGTGCTGCCGAAGTTGACGCCGGAACGGTGGGCCGAACTGGAACGCCGCGAACGGGAGGAGAAAGCCGTGCCGATCCGTGACCTGATTGGGTCGCTCACCGTCGCGGCAACCGCGGCTCAAACGCCCGGATCGTGACAGTTCGGCCGGCAGGCCCGAACAACTGCCACACGTCTTCCACGACGTACACGACCCAGATGCCGTCACAATATTGCCACTAACATAAACGACCGTCACTGCCACGGATCTTCAACCTCCTCGGTGACTGGCCGCTGTGCTGGGTAAAGATTCGCTCCACGTCGGCAAGATAAACGTCGGCCATGCGAGCCGCGTCGTCGGCACGAACGCCCGGCGTTCGGTCCGTCAGTAAGCGAACCAAATCGTTCCGGGCACTCGGCCGACAGACAATTTCGACTCGCATAGGCGTCACTCCATTCACCCGGTTCCTCACGGAACTCGGCTCGCCGGTCACATCGCCACCGTCACCGTCTTCACTTCCGTGTACAGGTTGAGCGCGTACTGGCCCAGTTCGCGGCCGATGCCGCTCATCTTGAAGCCGCCGAACGGAGCGGCCGCGTCGAACACGTCGTAACAGTTCACCCACACCGTGCCGGCCTTCAGGCGGTGCGCTACCGCGTGGGCCTTCCGCACGTCCTTCGTCCACACGGCCGCGGCCAGGCCATAGTTCGTGCGGTTGCCGCGGGCTACCACTTCCTCCAAGTCCTTGAACTTCAAGATGCTCATCACCGGGCCGAAGATCTCTTCCTTCGCGATCGTCATGTCGTCTTGCACGTCGGCGAAGACCGTCGGCTGCACGAAGAAGCCGTCGGTGCCGACGCGACTGCCGCCGCTGATGAGCTTCGCGCCGTCGGACTTCCCGTGCTCGATGTAGCCGAGGATGCGGTCCATCTGCTCCTGGCTCACCTGCGGGCCTTGCTCGGTCGTCGGGTCGAACGGGTCGCCGACCTTGCGGCCCTTCGTCTTTGCCTGCATCTTGTGGACGAACTCGTCGTAAATCTTCTCCTCCACGAACAGACGCGACCCCGCGACGCAGCACTGCCCCTGGTTGAAGAATAGGCCGAAGTACGCCCCTTCAATCGCGGCGTCCAGGTCGGCGTCGGCGAAGACGAGGTTCGGCGACTTGCCGCCAAGTTCCAGGCTGACGCGCTTCAGATTGCTGTTCGCGGCGGCGGTCATCACGATCTTGCCGGTGCCCGTCTCGCCGGTGAACGCGATCTTGTCCACGTCCAGATGCGAACTGAGCGCCGCCCCGGCGGTCGGGCCGTAGCCGGGCACGACGTTGATGACACCATCCGGGAAGCCAACTTCCTGTGCGAGCGCCGCGATGCGCAGAGCCGTCAGCGGCGTTTGCTCGGCCGGCTTCAGCACGAGCGTGTTGCCGCACGCGAGGGCCGGCCCCCACTTCCAGGCTTGCATGAGCAGCGGGAAGTTCCACGGGATGATCTGCCCGACCACGCCGATCGGTTCGTGCCGGGTGTAGCAGAAGTAGTCGCCACTCAGCGGGATCGTGTGGCCGACGATCTTGTCGGCCCAGCCGGCGTAATAGCGGTAACATTGGAGCGTCAGCGGCAGGTCGGCCCCCAGCGAGTCGGCGATCGGCTTGCCGTTGTCGAGCGTTTCCAGGGCCGCGAGTTCGTGGATGTTCTTCTCGATGGCGTCGGCCAGCTTGTTCATCAATCGCCCGCGCTCGGCCCCGGTCATGCGCCCCCACGATCCCTCGTAGGCTTTGCGGGCGGCCTTCACCGCCAGGTCCACGTCGGCCTTGTCGGCTTCCGCGACCTGGCAGATCGTCGCGCCGGTGGCCGGGTTCTGGGTGGCGAACGTCTTGCCGGACGCGGCGTCGAGCCACTTGCCGCCGATGAACAGCTTCTGATCGGCAACCTGCGGGGCGGACAGTTTGCGGCGGGGGGCGGTGGCAGTCGCGGACATGAGAGAATCCTCGGACGGGGGAAAGGGTGGAAACTGTTATATCCCGTCGCACGTACACCATCGGTTCCTGCCCGGAGAAGCCCATGCCCGAATCGGCCGGCGGCCTGTACGACGAACTGCTGTACGGCGACCTCACGTTCTTCTACACGCACCCGAACCACCTAGCGGGCGTGGCGGCCCTGTGCGGCCTGGCCGCGCCACCGGTCGCGGGCTGCCGGGTGCTCGAACTCGCGTGCGGCACCGGGTTCAACCTGCTCGGCATGAGCCACTCGCTGCCGGACGCACGGCTAGTCGGCGTGGACCTGTCGGAGAAGCAGATTCGTCACGGGAAGGACGCCATCGCGGCCCTCGGCGTGACGAACGTCGAGTTGCGGGCCGGGCCGCTGGAAGAGGTGGACGCGAGCTTCGGCGAGTTCGATTTCATCGTCGCCCACGGCGTCTTCTCGTGGGTGCCAGCCGAAGTTCAACGCGCGGTGCTGCGCGTCGTGCGGGACCGCCTCGCGCCGAACGGCCTCGCGTTCATCAGCTACAACACGCTGCCGGGGTGGAGTACCCGCACCACGCTCCGCGACCTGATGCGCCTGTTCGATTCGACCGACGCACCGGCGGCCGAGCGCGTCCGCCATGCGAAGCAAGCAGCCCGGCAGTTCCTGGAGAATCTGCCGCCCGACGGCAACCACTACGCGGACACGCTGCGGGCGGAGTTGGCCGCGCTTGACGATCAGCCCGACTATTACATCCTCGCCGAGCACCTGACGCCGTTCAATCGGCCGATGTACTTCACCGACTTCGCGGCCCTGCTGACCGAGCATGGGTTGCAACACGCCTCGGACTCGGAGTACCACAAAAATGCGTTCGTTCAGCCTGAAGAAGAACGGGCGGCGGGCGACGATCTCATTCGTGCCGAGCAACTTCTCGACTACCGCCGACAGCGAGACTTCCGGCAATCGGTGATCTGCCACACGGCCCGCGAGGTGCCCCGCTGGCCGGACCCGGCCCTCGTGTTGCCGCTGTGGCTGACGCCGCGGGTGAAACTGGTCGACCCGGACGCCGACCCGACCGGGTCGTTCGACCTCGTCCGACATGGCGACGCGGAAGATGCCTTCGCGATTCACGATCCGCTCTTCCGCCGCATCCTCCGGCGGATGCTCGCGACCCCCGGCCGGAAGGTACGGGTCGATGCGTGCCTGCCAGACCTGGCCGACCTCGATTTGCCCTTCGGCCCGGCGATGGCTCCCTCGCTATTAGCCTCGGCCGTGGCACAAGGGGCGGCGAGCGAACTCTGGACGCCGTTCGCCGCCGACCCGCCGTTCGCGACCGTGGCGGGCGACCAGCCACGAGCCTGTCCGTTCGCCCGCCACGAAGCCACCGCCGGCCGCAGCGTGACGAACCGCTTTCACTTCAAGAGCCGACTGACCGACCGCGACCGCGACGTGTTCCTGCGAATGGACGGCCGCACGACGCGCGACGACTTGGCCGTGGCCCTGACGATGAGCCGGGCCGACCTGGACGCGAGCCTCGCCCGACTGGCGACGGCAGGAGTGCTGGACGGCTGACGGTCTCGCGGCGATGGAAGAAATTTCTGTCCCCGAAAACGATTCGTCGCGTTTGTAGGGTATGGATTATTCTCGGCCCGGCGGCGTTGCTCGCCCGCGCCGGACATCGGAGACCAACCGCGTGGACGCGATCACTCGACGGGAATGGCTAAAAGTCGGTGCCGCCGGCCTGGGGACGACGGCGTGGGCCTCCGGTGCGGCCGCCGACACCACGGCCAACCGAGAATACGTGTTCCACTACGACCACGTCATCGGCACATCGTTGGACCTGCGGATTGTCGCCCCGGACACGGCCGCCGCGACTGCGGCCGAGCAAGCCGTGCTGGCCGAAATCGAACGGCTGCGGCAAATTCTCAGCGGCTACGACCCGACGAGCGAACTCAGCCGATTGAACCGCACCCGCGGGCCGGTCGCCATTTCCTCCGACCTTGCCGCCGTTCTCGAAGCGGTCGCGGTCTGGGAGCGGGCCACCGACGGGGCGGTGTGCGGTCGTCTTGGCGACCTCGCCGCGGTTTGGAAGCAGGCCGCCGCCAACGACTACCTCCCGGAACCCGCCGCCCTCGACCGGGCCGTCCGCGGCCTTCGCGAACCGGTCGGGCGGCTCGATTCCGCGGGCCGACTCGTCCGCACGACCGACCGGCCGTTCGACCTGAACGCGCTCGGCAAGGCGTACATCATCGACCGGACGGCCCTCCGTGCGCAGCAGTTCGCCCCGGCCGGTCTCATCAATCTCGGCGGCGACGTGCTCGCGTGGGGCACCCCGCCCGGCCGCACGGCGTGGACGGTCGGCGTCCAGGACCCGTTCCGCCCGTTCGACAACGCCGCCCCGATCGCTGGTCTGCTCTTGGAAAATCAGGCCGTCGCCAGCAGCGGCGGGTACCAGCGGTTCGTCACCGTCGGCGGGCGGCGGTACTCGCACGTCCTCGACCCGCGGACCGGGTGGCCGGCCGACGGCGTCGCCGGGGCCACGGTCGTCGCCCCGGACGCCGTCACCGCGAACGCCCTGGCGACCGCCCTGTGCGTGCTGCCGCCGACCGACGGGTTGCGACTCGTCGCCGGCGTGGCCGGGGCCGAGTGTCTGATCCTCGCCGCCGACGGCGAGCGGTTCGCCAGTCCGGGCCTCCGACAGTTCGTGGTCGCTCGGATCGGGAACGATCCCGACGACAAGAAAGATGACAAGAAGGACGAGAAGAAAGAAGCGAAGGCGGCCGACGCCTGGCCGGACGGGTTCCAGGTCACGGTGGCGGTCGAGTTGCCGAAGATCGAGGCGGCGAAGCGGTACCGCCGGCCCTATGTGGCCGTCTGGGTGGAAGACGAAAAGGGCAAGGTTGTCCGCACCCTCGGCGTGTGGGGGAACGCCCCGAAGTACCTCAAGGACCTGAGCGACTGGTGGAAGGTCGGCAAGGACGACAAGGACCTGGTCAAGGCCGTCGCGCGGGCGACCCGCGGGCCGGGCAAGTACGACCTCGCCTGGGACGGCAAGGACGACAAGGGGACCGCCTTACCCCAGGGGGCCTACACCGTGCGGGTGGAGGTCACCCGCGAGTTCGGCGCGCACCTGCGGCAGTCGGGCAAAATCGACTGTAAGACCAAGCCGGCGACCATTAAACTGGAAAAGAACGCCGAGACGGCCGAGACGGTCGTGGAGTTCAAGAAGCCCGAGAAGCCCGAGAAGAAGTAGGCCCGCCCCACCCCCAGGGCTATTGTTCGTATGATACTGGCCGACTTGGGGGGCCGAACGGAAAGTGGGGCACTCGCTCCGCGAGTGCCGGATCTTCTGCCAACAGCGATGAAGTTGGCCCACCCCCCACGGCACTCGCGGAGCGAGTGCCCCACTTTCAAAAAGAAACAGCCCTGGCCCCACCCCATGTCACGCCTCCACCGCTGGCTGTTAAAGACCGCCCGGACGGTCCACCTGTACGCGACGCTGTTCGGGCTGGCGGTGATCCTGTTCTTCGCCGTCACCGGGTTCATGCTCAACCATGTCGAGTGGTTCCTGCCGGACGAACCGCGGACGACGCAGGAAACCCGCCCCCTGCCGCTCGACCGGCTGCCCCACGGCCGACTGCCCGAGCCGGGGACCGCCACCGGGGACCAAAAGCTCGCCATCGTCGAGGCCCTCCGCAAGGAATTCGCCGTCGCCGGGGAGTTGTGGTCGTTCGACGACGGCGGCGACGACGAGATCGTGGTCAGCTTCCGGCGGGCCGGTGGCGAGGCCGAGGCCCGCATTCGCCGCGACACTGCCGCCGTCGTGCTGGAACGGAAGTTCCAGGGGTGGGCGATCGTGATGACCGACCTGCACCGCGGCAACCGGGGGAACGTGACCAACGAGCCGAAGTTCACCGGGGCCGTGTGGGTGTGGGTGATCGACATCACTTGTGGATTGCTGCTCGTGATCGCCCTGACCGGGCTGGTCCTCTGGTGGTCGCTCAAGGGCCGCGGCAAGTGGGGGGCGGCAGCGATGCTCGTGGGCGGCACGGCCGCGTTCGCGGTGTACTACTGGTGGGTGCCGTAGGCGGCCGATCCGCCCGAAATCAACTCTTCGCCCCGCTCACTTCCTCCCGCACCGGCATTCGGGCCTCGGGCTAGAATTATTCTTCGTCGTTCCATTTCGTGCGACGCGCCACCTCGCCGGCGGGAAGTACCTTCGGAGGACCGCGAACGCATGACGGTGAACCGCGCGGCCCACCTGTTCCAGCGGGTGCGGGCCGAACACAACGAGAGCGACGCCGACCTGCTGCGGCGGTTCGCCGAATTGCGCGACGCAACTGCATTCGCGGTGCTCGTCCACCGGCACGGGCCGCTCGTTCTCGGCGTCTGCCGCCGGACACTCGGGCACGCCCACGACGCGGAAGACGCCTTCCAAGCCGTGTTCCTCGTGCTGGCCCAGAAAGCCGGCACGCTGCGGGACACGCGATTACTCTCGGCGTGGCTATACGGCGTGGCGTGGCGAATCGCCAAGAAAGCGAGGCGGCGGGCAGCTCGGCGGCGCGAAGAGTCGCGGACCGTCGTGCCAGAACCGACGGCGATGGACGAACCCGTGAACGATGTGCTGCCGGTGCTGGACGAAGAACTCGCGGCCCTGCCCGAAGCGTACCGGTACGCGATTTTGGCGTGCGACGTGGAGCAACTCTCCCGCACCGACGCGGCCGCGAAGCTCGGCATTCCCGAGGGCACGCTCAGCAGCCGCCTCGCCACCGGCCGCAAGCGGTTGGCCGAGCGCCTCGCCCGCCGTGGCGTGACTTTGACGCTGTTCGCCACCTTGACCACGGCAGGCGTGTCCGAGGCGATGATTCAACAGACGGTCGCGACCGTCGCAACCTGGGTGGCCGGCGGGGGGGTGGCGAAGCCGATCGCGGAACTCACACACGAGGGGCTAACGATGTTGCGCAAGGTGCTGCTGCTGGGGACGGGCGTGCTGGCCGCGGGTGTGGTCGGCGTGGGGTTGGCCGACGACCCGACGAAGCCGCCGCCGGAGAAGAAGCCGGCCGAGGTGAAGACCGACGCGAAGCCGACGGAGGGCGTGCGGTACGGCGTGCCGAAGATGAAGCAGAGCGTCGAGCTGACGATGGACCGGCTCGAATCGCTGACATGGCTGCCCGACGGGAAGCGATTCGCCGTGATCGGCAACGGACGGATCAAAATCCTCCGTAGCGATGAAAAGAATGTGGCGTACACGGTCGGAACCGGGGTCTTCTTCTACCCGGCCGATCCGCCCACCGCCAACCCAGTCGCGGTGTACCGGCCGCGGAAGGGCGAGACGGTCTTGCACCTGGCCGCGGACGGCCGAGGAGTTATGGTCACGACCGGATCAACGGGGCGGATCAATTCGCAAAAGCGTGTCGGGCTGGTCCCCGTTTTCGACGCGGACGGGAAATCGCTCCAGGACTATCCGATTGCCCGTGCCAACCCGGAGCCGACGACCGCACTCCCGCTCGAACCGGAGTACGGCGACGCGGTGGGGTACACCGCCGATGGCAAGACGCTGGCCACGTTCGAGAAGCCTACCGACGACACCGACGCCCGGCTCGTGTTGCGGTCGGCCGACACCGGTGAGCCGCGGAAGACGCTGCCCCTCGGGAGGACGTATGCGGTGACCGCCGCCCGCGACTTTACCCGCCTGTGCCACACCGTCTGGACGAAACCGAACCGGGCCGTCGGGTCGCGGCCGCGAGGGACCGACCAGACGATCGAGCGAATCGACGTGCTCATCGACGGGCCTAAACCGACGACGTGGACGGCCAAAATCCCGGAGGACCTCGACTTCAACACGGCCCAGTTTACGCCGGACGGCGAACGACTGATCCTTGCGTTCGGCAACTGGTCGCGGGGGAGTCGCGGGGCCACCAGCTCGCGCCCAGGGTCGGCGGCCCCCCAGAGCGTGATCGTCGGTTACGCCGCCGCGAGCGGAAAGGAACTGTTCCGCTACACGAGCACGACGGCCCGCAGCCTCAGTGACGTGCAGGTGTCGTTCGACGGCCGGCTGGTAGCCGCCCGCGAGATCGGGGATTCCCTGAACGCCCTCATCATCATCGACACGGCCGCCGGCACCGTGTTGAAGCGATGGCCGCTCAGTGCGACGGTGCGGGAAAGTGTCAGTGCCAAGTTCCTGTGGGCGTTCTCGCCGACCGAGCCGAAGTTGCTCGTCGTCGAGCCAGGCGAGGAAAGCGGCAGTATCAGCGTCGGCCTGTGGGAATTCCCGAAAAAGTGATCGGTCTTCGGTTTTCGGGCCTGAAAGGCACGTTCTGTCAGGCCCGAAAACCTCCCGTGCGTTACTTCACCGCGTCGACCCGTGTCACAGTCACGACGCCGTAGCGCAGTTCCGGCGGGTAGCTGACGGTGCCGAAGAGATCGACTTTCTTCTTCGCGTACTTCTCCAGGTCGATGCCGTTCGCGCCGGG
>JBBQCQ010000006.1:0-17446 GCA_038318835.1 Gemmatales bacterium
AAGAAGACCGAAAAGAAGCATTACAAGCAGCGGCTCGACCTGATGCACTACGACCGCGGGCGGCAAGAAATGCTCCAGGACCTCGGCGCGGACCCGTATGTCGATTGACCCCGCACCCGATCTTTCGCGAACCCGGCCAACCTCTCCCGGCCGGGTTCGTTCGTTTCTGCGAACTACCGCCGGTTGGGTGTGGCGGCTCGGCGACCGCGGCCGGCCGGTGTCGGTCCTCGCCCTCGCGGCGGCGGCGATGCTGTTCGTTCAACTCGGCCGCACAATCCACGATGTGGACATATTCTGGCAACTCAAGCTCGGCGAACTGACGCTGGCGAACGGCCTGCCGAAGACGGAACCGTTCCTCGCCGGCAAGGAGCACGAACCGCTTGCGGTAGTCGGGTGGCTGGCGCAGGTCGTGTATGCGGCGGCGCGGCAAGTAGGCGGGTGGACGCTATTGTGGCTGCTCGACGCGATCTTGTGGTTCGGCGGCTTCGCGGTCGTCGCGGCGGCGGGTGCCCGCAACTCGCGGAACGTCTGGCCGGTCGCGGTCGGCCTCTGGATCGGCTGGCTGGCGGCGGTGTCTGCTGCGAGCGTGCGGCCACAGAGCTTCGCGGCCCTCGCCTTCGGCTTGCTCCTCGTGCTAGTACGTTCAAATTTGAGCGTGCGCACGATGGCGATTCTCGGCGGACTGCTGTTCGTCGCGTGGCAGAACCTGCACCCATCGGTCGCGGTCGGCGGGGGGGTCGTGTTCGCGGCGGTCGTGGCGGAAGTCGTCGTGCGGCGGGTGGTGCCGTGGCGACTCGTTGTGCTCTTGCCACTTGCGGGATTGGCCACGGTCGCAACGCCGGCGGGCTTCGACATCTTCCGCATCTCGGCCGAAAACGCGGACATCTCAAGGTGGCTCGGCGTCGCGGAGTGGCAGCCGCTGACGTGGCAGCCGTTCGATTACGGCCGGCCCTTCGCCTGGGGCTGCTTGCTCGTGACCCTCGGCGCTGTTGCGATCCGTGGGCAGCGGCTTCGTGCGGGAACGCTCGCCGTCTTCTTGACGTTGACGGCGGGTATGCTCCTCTCGCACCGCTTCGTCCTCTTCTGGGGCATCGCTGGCATCCCCGTTTGGGCAGAACTGTTCGCCCCCACTTCAGCCGCAGCACCGGCTGCAGGATCGCGATGGCGTCCGCTGCTGACGGCCCTCGTGCTCTCATTCGCGATTGCGTATCCGATGATCGTTCGCCCGGCCCCGTTCGCGGCCTCCTACCCCTTTGCGGGTGTTCGTGCCTTGCGTGAGTCGGGCGTTCGCGGCGTCGTCTACACCAGCTATTACTGGGGCGGCATCGTCGCGGAAGGGGGATACCCCGACTGGCGTGTGACGCGTGACGGCCGGTATTACCTGTTCACCCGCCGCGGATGGGAGGATTACTTCGCGGAACTCGACAACGACCTCGCACCGATCCTGGCGAAGCACCATCCCGCGGCGTTCTTCCTGCGGCCGGGCGACGAAGATCACCTCATCGGTCTCCTCGCGGCCGACCCGAACTGGCGGGAGCTGTACGCCGACGACAACTGCGTCGTGTACGTTCTGGCCTCTGTCCGGTAGACTGCACGCACCAACCTATTCGCCGGGGACCGCCCCGGTTCGATCTTCGGACAATCCTATGCGAACCTTCATCCTGCTCGCCGCCCTCGCGACTTCCGCTACGGCCGCCGACAACTGGCCAGGCTTCCGCGGGCCGACCGGTGATGGCGTGTCCACCGCGAAGAACATTCCCACGACCTGGAGCGAGACGCAGAACGTCGTCTGGAAGGTGCCCGTTCACGATAAGGGGTGGTCGTCGCCGGTCGTGTGGGGGAATCAGGTCTGGGTGACGACGGCCCAGGCGGACGGCAAGAAGTTCTTCGCGGTCTGCTTCGATAAGGCGACCGGGAAGGTCATCCACGACCTGCCGTTGTTCACGGCCGAGAATCCACCGAGCATCGCCCAGTTCAACAGCTTCGCCTCGCCGACGCCCTTCATCGAGGACGGACGGATTTATGTTCACTTCGGCACTCATGGCACGGCCTGCCTGAACACGACGACGGGCGAAACGCTCTGGAAGCGGACCAACCTGCCGTGCGATCACTGGCGCGGCCCGGCGTCGTCGCCGGTCGTGTATGGCAACAAGCTTTTCCTGATGTTCGACGGGTACGACAAACAGTACACCGCCTGCCTCGACAAGACCACCGGCGACACGATCTGGCAGAAGGACCACAAGCTGCCGTACCCCGACAACGGCGACCTGAAGAAAGCCTTCGCCACGCCGGCGGTCTTCGAGATCGGCGGCAAGGCTCAGGTGGTTTGCTCCGCGGCCGTCGGCACGATCGCCTACGATGTAGGCACCGGCGAGGAAATCTGGCGGGTCATCCACGGTGGTATGAACGAGGCGTGTCGGCCGATTCTGGCGCACGGCCTCATCTACCTCACGACCGGCCACACCTCGAACCTGATCGCGGTGAAGGCCGGGCTGACCGGCGATTTGACGAGGGACGGCATCGCCTGGCGGGCCGACAAGATCGCCCCCTCGCGGCCGTCGCCGATCATTGTCGGCGACCTGCTCTTCATGGTGAACGACACCGGCATTATGAACTGCCTGGACGCGAAGACCGGCAAGAAGTACTGGCAGGAGCGGCTCGAAGGCAAGTTCTCCGCGTCCCCGGTCTTCGCCGACGGCCACCTGTACTGCCTCGCCGAGAACGGCAAAGTGTCCGTCCTGAAAGCCGCCAAGGAATACACGCCGGTGGCCACGAACCAACTCGACATGACGACGACCCCGACCGGCGGCGGCAAAGTCGATGTGCGGTGCATGGCGTCGCCGGCCGTCGTGGAGAAAATGCTCTTCCTGCGGAACCACACGCACTTGTACTGCATCGGCAAGAAGTGACTGAAGGCCATCCCCGGCGTATCCTGACGGCATGACGTACGACGAGGCCATCGCGTTCTGGTACGCGCGGATCAATTTCGAGGTGAAGGCCGCCCACCCCTCGGATTTGAAGCTCGAACGGATGCGGTCGTTCCTGACCCGCCTCGGCGATCCGCAGGACCGGTTGCGGATCGTTCACGTCACCGGCACGAAGGGGAAGGGGTCCACGGCGGCCATGATCGCGGCCGTCCTGCGGGCGGGCGGCTACCGCGTCGGGCTGTTCACATCGCCGCACCTGGTCCGCGTGGAAGAGCGAATTCAGATCGACGGCGAGCCGATCGCGCCTGCCGAACTCGCGGCCCTGGTCGCCGAACTGGCTCCGGTCGTGGCGGACTGCGAGCGGCACGATGGGCAGGGGCCGACGTTCTTCGAGATCGGCACGGCTCTCGGTTTCCTCCACTTCGTCCACCGGCGGGCCGACGTGGCCGTTGTCGAAGTCGGCATGGGTGGCCGCTTCGATAGCACGAACGTCTGCCGGCCGCTGGTGTCGGTCGTCACGTCAGTCGGCTTCGACCACATCGCCCAACTCGGGCACACGCTGGAGGCCATCGCCTTCCAGAAGGCCGGGATCATCAAACTCCGCGTGCCTGTGGTTAGTGGCGTAACGCAGCCGGGGGCCGCCGCGGTGATCGCCGCCGAGGCGCACTCGCACGCGGCACCGCTCTTTCAACTCGGCCGACAGTTCGAGTACCGATACCATCCACCGACCGGCGTGACCGTCTCCGCCGGCGGCCGCGACGCGGGCGAATTCGTGCTGGGGTTAAGGGGCGAGCATCAGGCCGCGAATGCGGCCGTCGCGGTCGTGGTGCTGGACCGCCTCCGCACGGCCGGCTTGAGCGTGCCGCCATCCGCCGTCGCACGTGGGCTTGCGAACGTCCACTGGCCGGCCCGCATCGAGGTCGTCCGCGCACGGCCTACCGTGATCCTGGACAGTGCCCACAACGTGCCGTCGGCCGTGGCCCTGGTGCGGACGCTCCGCGAGTCATTCCCGGCCGCCGGGCGGAGGGTTTGCGTGCTGGCCGTGTCGTCCGACAAGCAATACGCCGAGATGCTGACCATCCTGGGCGAATACTTCGATCACTTCTACCTGACCCGGTATTCCAACAATGCGCGGAGCGTGCCGCCGGAGAAACTCGCCCCGCTCGTGACGAAACCGACGACAGTCTTCGCGACCGCTCTCGCCGCGTGGCAGGCCGCGAAAGACGCGGCGGCGGCCGAAGACCTGGTGTGCGTGACCGGGTCGGTGTTTTTGGCCGGGGAACTTCAGGCGGCCGTGCACGATTGAACGGAAGTGCCGGCATGGCCTGCCGTAAGAGTTCTTCCGACTGTGAAAATAGATCGCTTTCCGGCAATCGGTCCGGCGTTCAGACTCGTCTTGTGTGCGATATCCGCGCAATGTTCCTGGTAAACCGAACTGGATCGGGGATATTTTCACCAGCTTGCCGATGTTGCCTTGCAACCGCGGGTCGTGCCCTCATAATCGAAGTTCACTGCTGGGTCTCCCGTGCCAAATTGGCTGACTGGACCGCGTAATTAACTCTCGTGCGCCTCGCATCGCATGAACACAGAGGTGGCTTATGCCCGCTCGACGAGTTCCTTCTTCTCGCCGCGACCCCAAGACCGAAACCCCGGCCAAGAAGGGGTACATCGGTCTGCGCGGCACGCTGGAACGACTGGACGACCGCCTCGCCCCGGCGGTGTTCACCGCCCTGGACCCCGGTCAGTTCGGCGGAAATAACGGCCCGGCCATCACCGACCTTTTGCAGAAGTTCGCCATCGCCGCGACCAACGGCGAATCGGACACATTCAACCTCGTGCCGTTTGCCTCGTATACGTTTAGTTCCGTGGGCGAAACACTCGCGGACGGCACGAACGCCATCCCGTCGATCCTCGCCGACGGCGCGGGCCGCAATGGCATCACCATCAACGGCAACGGGGCCACGTTCTCCCGCGCCGGCGGTGGCCCGAACTTCCGCTTCTTCCGCCTCTCCGGCAGCGCGTCCAGCGCGTTCCTGACGATCAACGACCTCACCATGACCGGCGGCAGTTCCACCACCGACGGCGGGGCGATCCTGTCCACGGGTGGGGCCAACCTCACGATCAACAACTCGAACATCATCAACAACCTCGCGGGCGTTAACGGTGGCGGTGTGTTCCTGACCAGCGGCAGCGGGGCGGTCTTCAATAACGTCACCCTGAACGGTAACACGGCCGGCGGTGACGGCGGTGGCGTGAACAGCAACACCACCGGCTTCGTGCAGTTCAACAATTCCCGCGTGAATAGCAACACCTCCACCCTCGGCACCGGCGGGGTGAGCGGTACGGGTGGGTCGTTCGAGTTTAACGATAGTACTCTCGACTCGAACACCGGGAAGACGGGCGGGGCGTTCAGCGGCACCGATGGCGTGTTCAACCGATCGTCGATCACCAGCAACACGGCCACCACGACCGGCACCGGCGGTGTCTCGTCGGGGGCCGCGAATCTTCGTTTGGTCGGCAGCTACGTGGCCGGCAACCGCGGGCAGACGGCAGCCTCTAGCGGTGGCGGCGTGCAAGGGGCCAATGTCACGGTCATCAACTCAACGGTCCACAATAACTCGTCCGCGGGGACGGGACTGAACGCGACCGGCGGCGTAGGTGGAACCAACGTCACGATCCAGAACTCGACGATTACCCAGAATAGCACGAACAGCACCGGGGCCGGCGGCGTGCGGGCCAGCAATATCATCATGTCGGGCACCATCGTCGCGCAGAACACGACGTTCGGTCCAGGTGCCGTCCGTGAGGTGCAAGACACGACCGGGGCCGCTTCGGCATCGGTCGGATTCAACCTGATTACCGTGCTCGATACGACCCCCGGAGGCTCTAACTTTACTCGCTCAGCCGGCGACCAGGCGAGCGTAGACCCAGACCTCACGAAGACGCTGTCGGTTCCGCTGGGCAATCCGCAGGCGAACGGCGGACCCGTGTTCACGCGGGGCCTGCCGGTTGGCAGTCTGGCTATCAACGCCGGCCCCGGCACGACATCGCTCACAACCGATGGCCGCGGCTTCGCTCGGGTGGTGCAGGGCCGCAGCGACGTCGGGGCGTTTGAAGTTCAAACGGGCAACTCGGTCGGCCTCCTGGCGGGGGACGACCAGACGACGCAAACCAGCCAGGCATTCCCGACCTCGCTGCAAGTTCTTGTGACCGACCCGAACGGGGTCGCCGTGCCGAACGTGATCGCCCGCTTCCAGGCCCCGACCACGCCCAGCCCGACTGCCTCGGCTGTGTTCTTCGGCCAGGGACCAGTGACGGGCGTCGTAACCGACTTCCAGGGCCGAGCCACGGTGTCGGTCGCCGCGAACACGGTTGCGGGCGACTACAACGTGACCGCAAACACGGGTAACGGCCCTGTCGGGGCGGTCTTCAACCTCCGCAACACCGGCTTTGGGAACGTCACCCCCGTGAGCGGAAGTACCATCCAGGTATTCAGCGGCAGTGGCCAGTTCACAACCGCGAATGCCCAGTTCGGGCAGAACCTCGTGGTTCAAATCCTCGACTCGATGGGCAATGGCCTGAATAACGTCCCCGTCACCCTCGACGCCCCAACGGTCCCCAACCAACCGTCGCTGACGTTCGCTAACGGCGGTACGTCGATCACGGTCAACACGAGCACCCTGAGTATCACGAACCCGAGTACGGGTGTGATCTCGCAGGTCGCGGGTCTCGTGTCTGTGCCGGTGAACGCGAATACGGTCGCGTCGGGAACCCCGTACCTCGTGGAGGCGACCGGCCCGAATGTTGGGACGGTGACGTTCAGCCTCACGAACACCCCGGCCACGGCGTCGAAGGTGTCCATCCTCAGCGGCACCGACCAGGCGACACTCACGGGCACGGCCTTCACCAGCCCTCTGCGGGCGCAAGTCACAGACGTGTTTGGCAACCCCGTCCTCGCCGGTGTCAGCGTTCGCTTCAGCGGGCCGACGACCGGCCCCGGCGTATTGTTCACGACTGCCCCGAACACCACTGTCAACACCGACGCCATGGGCGTCGCCCAGGCTCTGCCAACGGCCAACGACACCGGCGGCAAATACTTCGTAGATGCCAACGTAACAGGCGGCACCCAGATCGCGTCATTCGCCCTGAACAACATCTTCTTCCCGCCGCCGCCGCCGCCCCCGCCGCCGCCGCCGAATGCGGCCCCGATCATCACCGATGTGCCGAATCAGACCATCGGCACCGGCACGAGTGGTACCTTCTCGTTCGGCGTGGCCGACGCGGAAACTGCACCTGGCAGCTTGACGGTCTCGGCTGTTTCCTCCAACCCGATCCTCATCCCGTCCATCACGTTCGGCGGAGCAGGCATCAACCGCACCGTGACCGTGAACACCGCAGGCGGAGGGGCGACCGGTACGGCCACCGTAACGCTGACCGTCACGGACGGAGCTGGGGCGAGTTCGACGGACACATTCGACGTGACCGTGACGAACTCGACCTCGCCGCCGCCACCCCCGCCGATGCCGAGCAATAGCCGCCCGGTGATTTCGGACATCGTCGATCAGACCATCGCGTCGGGGCAGTCCACGTCCACCCCCTTCGTGGTGGTCGATGGCGAAACGGCCGCGACCGCGCTGCTCGTGACCGCAACAGCCGCGAACACGACGTTGATCCCCGCCGTCACCGTGACCGGTAGCGGCTCGAATCGCGTCGTCAGCGTCTTCACCGCGGGCGGCCAATCGGGCACGACGACCGTGACCGTGACAGTGATCGACACCGACAACAATCAGACGACCGACACGTTCCTCGTGACCGTGCCGCGATCGACTTCGCCGCCTCCACCGCCAGCCACTCCGACGGTGCCGCTCGTGGGCAACGCACCCTCCGCCGTTGGCAGCGGGCCTAACGGTCCCCAGGTTGTTCGCTTCTTCAACCCGGACCAAAGCGAGCGATTCCTGGTGCCCGCCTTCCCCGGCTTCACCGGCGGCGTGAGGACGGCAACCGGCGACTTCAACGGCGACGGCGTGACCGACGTGGTCATCGGCACTGGTCCCGGCAGTCCGACGCAGGTGCAGGTGCTCAACGGCGTGAACGGGTCGGTACTGTTCTCGCTCCAGCCGTTCGAGACAGCTTTCACCGGCGGGGTGTACGTGGCGGCCGGCGACCTGAACGGGGACGGCCTGGCCGATCTCGTCATCACGCCCGACGAGGGGGGGGGGCCGCGTGCCCGCATCCTGAGCGGCAATGGCTTCGGCACCATCGCCGACTTCTTCGTGATCGACGATCCCGCCTTCCGGGGTGGTGCCCGTGCGGCCATCGGCGACGTGAACGGCGACGGCCGCAGCGACCTGATTGCATCGGCCGGGTTCGGCGGTGGCCCCCGTATCGCGGGGTACGACGGCCGGAGCCTGAGTTCAACGCCTCAGAAGTTGTTCGCGGACTTCTTCCTGTTCGAGCAAGCACTGCGGAATGGGGCATTCATCGCAGTCGGCGACGTGAACGGCGACGGGTTCGCGGACATCGTCGGCGGTGGCGGTCCTGGCGGTGGCCCACGGGTCATCGCCATCAGTGGCCAGAACCTGCTGACGAACACCTTCACCCCGGTGGCCAACTTCTTCACCGGCGACACGAACGACCGCAACGGCGTACCGGTGGCCGTTAAGAACCTCGATGGCGACAACCGTGCCGACATCGTGGTTGGTTCGGGCACGGGCAGTGGCAGCCGGGTCGTCGGCTACCTCGGCTCCACGATTGGGTCGAGCGGGACGCCGCCGTTGGCCCTCAGCTTCGACGCCTTCCCTGGCTTCACCGGTGGCGTGTTCGTGGGATAGTCGAGATTGAGTAAACGAAGCCGCCCCGCAGGACCCACTGCGGGGCGGCTTCGTTTTCGGCCGCTGATTACTTCGTTTCCGGCAGGTCGGTCGGAGCCTTGCCCGTACTCTTTCGCTCCATGCTTTCCTTCAGCTTCGTCGTCTTGTTCTCGGTGTCACCGCCGGTGGCGAGGAAGAAGTGATTCCCCTCGGTACCCGCGTCGATGTTCGTGACCGGGTTGGCGTCGGCCGTGAAGCGGGCCTTCGTGATTTCGACCCATTCGCCTTTCGTCGTCTTCACCCAGCCATTGCCGAACGCGGCTTTCCGCACCTTCGTGGCCGAGACCTTGTTCCGCTTGAAGTCCTCCACGAAGGAGTACAGGCCTTCGAGTGTCTTCGTCTTGGTCGGGGTCGAGAAGGTGACGAGGTGCTTCCACGCCTTCTTGTCCGCGAGGTAGAAGTACCCGCTGAACGCCGTGCGGTCTGGGCCGTCGGCCGCCACCGTGACGTAGAAGCGGTACGTGTCGCCGACCTTCCAGTCGTAGTCGAGGAAGGACTGCCCGCCCGTGCCCTCGCCGCCGAACCGGCCGACCCGCACGGCGTCGTCCTTGTGCAGCGTCTTCACGCGGTCGGCCTCGGCCACTTTCTTCGGGTCGTTGCCGGCCGTCGGGTCCCAGACCGAGAACAGCACGACCTTCTTGCCGTTCCCCTGTTCCTGGATGCCGAAGTACCCGCCGCGGAAGCCGGCAGCCATGAAGTACGTGCCGTCGGCCGACTTCTCGATCGTCGCCTCGGTGTAGAACGCGGTGGCGGCCGGGGCCGTGTAGGCGACGTGAACCGAGCGGCACGCGATGCCCTTCAGCTTCTCGTCGGCAATCACGCTGGTCGTCAAAATCAGGGCAAGGACGGTGGCTATCAGGAAACGCATGATGCTCTCTCCGGGTGTTCAGGCGGTCCCGTTTGTTCTAGTTCCGCCTGTGGCTACAATCACCCCCGCCTCTCGGCTTACCCGTGGAGTGATTATGCGCTGTTCGATCGCGTGCCTGCTCGTTCTGCCCTCGTTCCTCGTGGCCCAGACTCCGCCGGTGCAGACCGCGGCCGAGAAGACCAACTACCAGGAAACAACCCGTCACGCGGAAGTGATCTCCTTCGGCGAACAACTCGCGAAGCTCACGCCGCGCGTGAAGGCGACGACCTACGGCATGAGCAAGGAAGGCCGCCCACTGCCGCTCTTGATCGTTTCCGACACCGGCCTCGACTCACCCGCCGCGGCGGCAAAGGCGAACAAGCTCGTGCTGCTCGTGTACGCGAACATCCACGCCGGCGAGGTGGACGGCAAGGAAGCAGTTCTCGCCCTGGCCCGCGACCTGGCCCTGGGCAACGATCCCCTCTTGAAGACCTGCGTGATTCTGGTCGCGCCGGACATCAACCCCGACGGCAACGAGAAGATGGGGCCGGACACCCGTCCCGGCCAGAACGGCCCACCGCTCGCCGGCGTTCGCGAGAACGCCGACGGCCTCGACCTGAACCGCGACTTCGTCAAACTGGAGTCACCCGAGATTCGCGCACTCATCAAGCTCGTGACGACCTGGGACCCGCTCTTGCTGATCGACTGCCACACTACCAACGGCAGCAAACACCGCTACACGCTCACCTACGACGGCCCGCAACACCCATCGGCCGATGCCCGCCTCATCGCCTTCAGCAACAACACGCTCCTGCCCGACACCACGAAGCGACTGAAGGCCGCGACCGGGTTCGAGTCGTTCTTCTACGGCAACTTCAACAAGGACAAGACGCAGTGGACGAGTTACCCGGCCACGCCGCGGTTCGGCACGCAGTACGTCGGCCTGCGGAACCGCGTGGCGGTGCTGTCTGAGTCGTACACCTACGCGAGTTTCTCCGACCGTGTGAAGGCGAGCTACTCCTTCGTGAAGGCGGTCTTCCAGAGTATCGCCGAGAAGCCGGACGTGTTACGGAAGCTGACGCACGAGGCCACGACACCGACGCGGATTGCCCTGCGGTCGAAGGCGGTCGCGCACGAGAAGCCGGCCACGGTGCTCGGCTTCGACGCCGACGGGAAGCCGAAAGATTTCACGCTGCAACTCGTCACGGACTGCGTCGCCACGCTCGAGGTTGAGGTGCCCGAGGCGTACCTGGTGCCGCCGAGTTTCACCGACGCCATCGACACGCTCCGCCGGCATGGGGTCACGGTCGAGGAACTGCGCGAAGACGTGGACCTGGACCTCGAAGTGTACCGCGTGACCGAAACGACCGCGGCGGCCGAGGCGTATCAGATGCACACAACCCGGAAGGTCGAGGTGGCCCGCGAGAAGGCGGCCCGCCGCATGCCGGCGGGCACGTTCGTGGTGCGGACGGGGCAACCGCTCGGCCGCCTTGCCGCGTTCCTGCTGGAACCGCAGGCCGAGGACGGACTGACGACCTGGAACGCCTTCGACGCCGGCATCGCGAAGGACAAGGAATTCCCGGTCGTGCGCGTGCCGAAGCTCGGCGGCCTCGCGACCGGCCAACCCCGACCGCTGCCGGAGAACCGCAAGAAAGATCAACCGTTCGACCTCGGCTTCCTGACCTCGAATCGGGCATTCGCGGTCGGCGAGATCGGCTCCGTGACGTGGCTGCCCGACGGCGAGCATTTCCTGCAAACGAAGGGCAACAAGCTCTGGAAGGTCGCCGCCCGCACCGGCCGATCGGAACTGTTCGTGGACGCCGCAAAGCTGGAGAAGTCGTTGGAGGGACTGCCCACGATTCAGCGGCAGGCCCGTGGCGGCATCGCCCGTGGGGCGGAGTATCGCATGAACCCGAACCGCACGGGCACGCTCGTCGATCTGCCGAAAGGCGAGATCGGCTTCGCGTACTTCGACGGCACACCCGGGGTGTCACTGACCACGAGCGGCGGCAAGAAGGAGTACGTTAGCTTCTCGCCGGCCGGCACGCACATCGCCTTCACACGGGCCGGCAACCTGTTCGCCGTCGATCTCGCCACGCGGAAGGAAACGGCCCTCACCACCGACACGGGGGCCGAGTTCCTCAACGGACGGGCGGACTGGGTGTACGAGGAAGAAATCTTCAACCGCAACGGGCAGGCCTACTGGTGGAACGCCGAGGGTTCCGCGGTCGCGTTCCTGCGGTTCGACGACACCCCAGTGAAGAAGTACACCCTGGCCGACCCGCTCACGACCCGCGGGCGGGCGGAGGTGTACGCGTACCCGAAGCCGGGCGACCCAAACCCGCTGGCAAAGATCGGCGTGGTCACGTTGGCCGACGCGAAGCCGGTCTTCCTGGCGATGGGCGAGTACATGCCGGAGGACACGTTGTTCGCCCGCGTCGGCTGGCTACCAGATGGCAAGAGCGTGTTCGCGTATGTGCAGAACCGCCGGCAGACGTGGCTCGACTTCGTGGTGTGGGACACGCCCACGAGTTCGCCCCGCGTGCTGTTCCGCGATCAGACGAAAGCGTGGATCGACGACGCCGGCGAGCCGAAGTTCCTGGCCGACGCCTCGTTCTTGTTCCCCAGCGAGCGCAGCGGCTGGAAGCATCTGTACCACTACGACCCGGACGGCAAACTCATCCGGGCCGTCACCACCGGCGAGTGGGAAGTCCGCGATGTTCACCGTGTGAGCGAGGACGACGGCGTGGTGTACTTCAGCGGCACGAAGGACGGCACGAACGGCGCGAACCTCTACGCGGCCAAGCTCGACGGCTCGGCCGTCACGCGGTTGTCGGCCGGCGATGGCACGCACACCGTCAGCGTTGCCCGGAAGGGGAATTTGTTCACCGATCGCTTCACCGACAACAACACCCCCGGCCGCACGACCCTCCGCGAACTCGGCGGCGGGATGGTGCGCACCCTCGACAACAACCCGGCCTATGCTCGCGAGGAGTACCGCTTCGGCAAGTTCGAACGGCTGCAAATCCCCATGAAGGACGGGTTCCAGTTGGAGGCGTCCATCGTCTACCCGCTGGACTTTGACCCGGCGAAGAAGCACCCGATCTGGATTTCTACCTACGCCGGCCCGCACGCGCCGACGGTGAAAGACGCCTGGGGCTGGCGGAGCTTCGAGCAAGTGCTGGCCCACATGGGCGTCGTGTCGGTCCGCGTCGATCCGCGGTCGGCGAGTGGCAAGGGGGCCGTCTCCGCGTGGGCGTGCTACAAGCAAATGGGCGTGCCGGAACTGAAGGACCTGGAAGAAACCGTGGACTGGATTGCGGCGAAGCCGTGGGCCGACGGCAGTCGGGTCGGCATCAGCGGGCACAGCTTCGGCGGGTTCATTACGGCCTACGCCCTGACGCACTCGAAAAAGTTCGCCGCCGGTATCGCCGGTGCGCCGCCGACCGACTGGCGACTGTACGACACGATCTACACCGAACGCTACATGGGCCTGCCCGACGAGAACAAGGCCGGGTACGACAAGACCTCGGTGGTGAAGGCCGCGGGCAACCTGCACGGCAAGCTGCTGCTCATCCACGGCCTGATGGACGACAACGTCCACGTGCAGAACTCGATGCAGCTCGTGGACGCACTCCAGAAGGCGAACAAGCCGTTCGAGCTGATGATCTACCCGCCCTCGCGGCACGGCATCCGCGGCGTGCATTACCAGACGTTGCAGATCGAGTTCATCCGCCGAACGATGTTGGCGAAGTGAGAGCGAGCCGAGCACCGTGAGGTGCCGGGTGAATCGCAATGCCATTCACCCGGCACCTCACGGTGCTCGGCTCGCCCAGTCGGATGCCAAGTCACGCCGTGCCGTGCAGGAAGACGACGCCGAGCGGGGGGAGCGTCAGGTTCACCGAGTACGGCTGGCCGTGCATCGGGATGAACTCAGCGTGGACGCCGCCGTTGTTGCCGACGTTCGACCCGCCGTAAACCTGGGCGTCGGTGTTGAGTGCTTCCTTCCAGTAGCCGGGGCAAGGCACGCCGACGCGGTAGTTGTCTCGCGGCACTGGCGTGAAGTTGCACACGACCACCACCCGGTCGGCCGTCGTCCCCTTACGGCAGAAGCTGAGCACGCTCGATCCCGCGTCGAGGGCGTCGATCCATTCGTACCCGCCCGGTTGATTGTCCAGTTCGTGCATCGCCGGGTTCGTGCGGTACAGGTGGTTCAGGTCGGCGATGAGTTGCATGACGCCCTTGTGTGTGGCGTGATCGAGCAAGTGCCAGTCGATGCTGGAATCGTGCCGCCACTCCTGTCGCTGGGCGATCTCGCCGCCCATGAACAGGAGCTTCTTGCCGGTCATGCCCCACTGGTAGGCGTAGAGGGCCCGCAGGTTGGCGAACTTCTGCCACTCATCGCCGGGCATCTTGTCCCAGAGCGGCCCCTTGCCATGGACGACTTCGTCGTGCGACAGCGGCAGCATGAAGTTCTCGTGGTACGCATAAAGCATGCGGAACGTCAGGTCGTTCTGATGGTACTTGCGGTGGATCGGGTCTTCTTCAAAGTATTTCAGGGTGTCGTGCATCCAGCCCATGTCCCACTTGTAGCCGAAGCCGAGGCCGCCGACGTAGGTCGGCCGCGAGACCATGCCCCAACTCGTGGACTCTTCTGCATAGGTCTGCACGTCCGGGAACTTCTCGTACACGGTCTGGTTGAACCGGCGGAGGAAGTCGATGGCCTCGATGTTCTCCTTGCCGCCGTACTGGTTCGGAATCCACTCGCCGGCCTTGCGGCTGTAGTCCAGGTACAACATGCTCGCGACCGCATCGACGCGGATGCCGTCGATGTGGTACTTGTCCAGCCAGAACATCGCCGACGAGAGCAAGAAGCTGCGGACCTCGTGCCGGCTGTAGTTGAAGATGTAGCTGCCCCAGTCGGGGTGGTAGCCCTGGCGGTCGTCGGAGTGTTCGTAGAGGTGCGTGCCGTCGAAGTACGCTAGCCCGTGCGCGTCGGTGGCGAAGTGGGACGGCACCCAGTCGAGGATCACACCAATGTCGTTCTGGTGCAGATAATCGATCAGATACATCAAGTCTTGCGGCGTGCCGAAGCGACTGGTCGCGGCGAAGTACCCGGTCGTCTGGTAGCCCCACGAGCCGAAGAATGGGTGCTCGGTGATCGGCAGGAACTCGATGTGCGTGAAACCGCACTTCTTGACGTGGTCGGCCAGGTGTGGCGCCAGGTCGCGGTAGCTCAGCGAGTGGTACGGCGGGCCGTCCTCGCGCATCCACGACCCCAGGTGGACTTCGTAGATGCTAACCGGCGCGTCCTGTGTTTGCTTCGCCTTCCGCGTCTTCATGTACGTCGCGTCGTTCCACTTGTAGTCCAGGTCCCAGACTACAGATGCCGACTTGGGTGCGATTTCGCTGAGGAAGGCATATGGGTCGGCCTTGTCCACCGTAAACCCGTCGTGCGGTGTGGCAATGTGGTACTTGTAGCAGTTCCCCTGTTGTGCCCCCGGCACGAACCCGGCCCAGATGCCCGACGCCCCCTGCACGGCCAGCGGGTTCCGCCCACGGTCCCAGCCGTTGAAGTCGCCGACCACCGACACGTACTTCGCCGACGGTGCCCACACCGCGAATTGCGTGCCCCGCACGTCGCCACGGGTCGTAGTGTGCGCGCCGAACTTCTCGTACCCGTTGAGATAGTTCCCCTCGTTGAAGAGAAACAAGTCTTGTTCGCCGAACCAGGGAGGGGGGGGCTTTTGTGTCATGTTCGCCGGCCGCGGCCAGAGGGAAGGGAGAGGATACCGGAAGAGTTACCGGACAAACCCCCCAGGGACCAGTGACTTTCAAGGGATCGCGAGTGGAAGATGGGAAATATCTCCCGATCAACCACACTGCCCCGATGCTGGCAGACGTGCAGATTGTATGCCCTGTGATGAGTTCCTCTCTCGGAGTTCCCGGAGCATGTGAGCAGCGAAGAGTGAACGAACCCTCGGAGGTACGGAGGACACGGAGAAGAGAAAGGCAGGAGAAGAGGTCTTCTCGGTTTTGCTCTTCTCCGTGTTCTCCGTGCCTCCGTGGTGATACCGGCATTTCAACATGCTACACCCCAACAGAATTAACTTTACAATGCAAAGTTAAATTGCTATTCTTCCCGTTCACCGCAGCCGACGGTCCTGGTTTTCGGGAATACTCGCCTGCGTGCCGGCTCTGTTGGAGTACCCATGAACGCCTTCCGCGAGCTTGATCGCATCCTGCGGGGTGAACCCCTCAACGGGGCTGCAAGGCCGTTGAGCCTCAGCCCCGTGATTCGTGTGCTCCTCCTCCTGGCCCTCGGCTACGGAGTATGCATGGGCAGCTTCGGACTGTTCGGGCGGGCGGAGCCGGAGTTCCGTCAGGTCGTGGCCTCGGCGGTCAAGGTGCCGGCCCTGTTCGGCCTGACGCTGGTGGTCACGTTCCCGTCGCTGTATGTTTTTAACACGCTCCTCGGCACGCGGCTGCACTTCACCGACCTGGCCCGCGTGTTGACCTGCGGCATGGCCGTGCTTGTTACGGTGCTCGCCGCCCTCGGGCCGATCGTCGCGTTCTTCTCGGCCACGACAGTCAACTACGCCTTCATCTTGCTGTTGAACGTGTCTGTCTTCACCGTTGCCGGTTTGTTCGGGGTGTCGTTCCTGTTCCGAATGCTGGCGAAGCCGACGCGCGAAGAAAACACCGGGGCGGCGAACATCGGCACGGTCTTCTACGTCTGGCTCGTCGCCTTCGGACTGGTCGGCGCGCAGATGGCCTGGGTGTTGCGGCCGTTTGTCGGGTCGCCGTTCCTGGCGTTCACCTGGTTCCGGCCGCGGGAGTCGTCGTTCTTCGAGGCGGTCCTGAAGTCACTCCGCCACCTCTTCGGCCTGTAACCGATGCACGCACTCGAACGGGCCGTTGTGTCGATTCTCGTTGCCTCCCGCGAACCCGTGGACCGCCGACGGGCGGTGCGGGCGTGGATTCTCGCCGTCGGCCTCGGCGGCGGATGCTACGGTGCGGTCATGGGCGCGTTCGGCGGTCTATCGCCCGAACGCCTCGTGCAAGTGCTGTACTCGGCCGTCAAAGTGCCGATCCTGCTCGTCGCCACGACGCTGCTGGCCGCCCCGAGTTTCTTCGTGCTGAACACGCTTGTCGGCCTGCGGGCCGACTTCGGCACCGCCTTCCGGGCGGTCCTCGGCTCGCAGGCGGCCGTGGCCATCGTGCTGGCGGCGCTCGCCCCGTACACGGCCGTCTGGTACTTGTCGTCGTCCGACTACCATGAGGCGACGACGTTCAACGCGGTCATGTTCGCCATCGCCAGCTTTGCCGCGCAGTGGCAACTGCGTCAGCGATACCACGAACTCGAAGCCCGCAACGGCCGGCACGTTGTGCTACGCCGGGTATGGCTCTACCTGTACGCCTTCGTCGGCATTCAGATGGGATGGTTCCTCCGGCCATTCATCGGCGATCCGAGCCGACCGCCGTCGTTTCTTCGCCCCGATGCCTGGGGGAATGCCTACGTCGTCGTGTTGACCACCGCATGGCGGGCCGTCACGCGATAACGAAATTGCCATGTGCGGACGAACGGGGCTAGCATAGTGTGAACGGTAGTTGCACTCCCTTCCATCGCGGTGTTCTCTCATGTTTCGTCGATTCCTCTCCCTCCTCGCGTTGGCGATTTTCTCGGCCTCGATCTCCGCTGCCGACGCGCCCCCGCTGAAGGTGCTGTTCCTCGGCGACTCGGCCGGGCATCAGCCGTCGGTGCGCTTTCGGCAGTTGCAACCAGAACTGGCAAAGCGGAA
>JBBQCQ010000007.1:0-17445 GCA_038318835.1 Gemmatales bacterium
GGATCGCGGCCGGACTGCTCGACGCCTGCCGCAGCGTGGCCAGCGATCCGTACCCGAACGCTCGCGAGAAGTTCACCGCCGCGACCAACGTGCGGGCCGTCGAGTCGAACGCCGAGGTCGTCGCGAAAGCCGAGGTCATCATCCTGGCCGTGAAGCCGCAGACGATGGGGGTGGCCCTCGCCGAAGTTCGCTCGTCGCTGTCGGACAAGAAGCTCGTGGTGTCCATCGCGGCCGGCATCACACTGAAGCAACTGGCCGAGCATCTGGGCACCGACACGCGACTGGTGCGAGTCATGCCGAACACGCCCTGCCTGGTTGGGGCGAGCGCCGCCGGCTTCTCCGTCGGCCCGGCCGCGACGAAGGCGGATAGCGATCTGGTCGCCCGGCTGTTCAACGCCGTCGGCAAGGCGTTCGCGGTACCCGAACAGCAACTCGACGCCGTCACCGGCCTCAGCGGCAGCGGCCCGGCCTACGTCTATGTGCTGATCGAAGCCCTCGCCGACGGCGGTGTGCGGGTCGGCCTGCCGCGGGATGTGGCCCTGGCCCTCGCGGCGCAGACGGTCTACGGCTCCGCCAAAATGGTCCTCGACACTGGCACCCACCCGGCCGCGCTGAAGGATGCCGTCGCCTCGCCGGGCGGTACGACCATCGCCGGCCTGCACGCACTGGAACGCGCTGGCTTCCGCGCCGCCGCGATGGACGCCGTCGAAGCCGCCGCGAAGCGAGCGACCGAACTAGGGGAGAAGAAGTAGTTGGCCACAGATGAACACGGATCGAAAACCAAATCCTGATTTTGATTTCATCCGTGTTCATCCGTGTTCATCCGTGTTCATCCGTGTTCATCTGTGGCCATTTCATCCGAGCTTATCATGAATCACGAACGCGTCCTCGTCCTCGACTTCGGCTCGCAATTCGGGCAGCTTATCGCCCGGCGGGTTCGCGAGCAGAACGTCTTCTGCCAGCTCGTGCGGCACGACATCACGGCCGAGCGGGTGAAGGAACTGAACCCGAAGGGGATTATCTTCTCCGGCGGGCCGTCGAGCGTGTACGAGGCCAAAGCCCCGAAGTGCGACCCGAAAATCTTCGACCTCGGCGTGCCGGTCCTCGGTATCTGCTACGGCATGCAGTTGGCCTGCCACACGCTCGGCGGCACCGTCGCCCCGGCGGCCGCGCGCGAGTTCGGCCGGGCCACGCTCAGCGTGACGAACGCCGACGTACTCTTCCGCGGCTATCCGCCGGAATCGACCGTGTGGATGAGCCACGGCGACCAGGTCCACACCATGACCGGCGACTTCGTGCCGCTGGCCAGCACCGATACCTGCCCCGTCGCGGCCGTCAAGCACAAGACGCGGCCGGTGTATGGCCTTCAGTTCCACCCGGAAGTCAGCCACACGCCGCACGGCGGGCAGATCCTCGCGAACTTCTTGCGGGACGTGTGCGGCTGCCACGGCCTCTGGAAGATGCAGACGTTCATCGACGAAACCGTGCAGAAGGTCCGCGAGCAGGTCGGCAACAAGCGGGTTATCTGCGGCCTCTCCGGCGGTGTCGATTCGGCCGTGTGTGCGGCCCTGCTCGTGAAGGCCATCGGCCCGCAGGTGGCGTGCATCTACGTGGACAACGGCATGATGCGCGAGGGGGAAACCGACCTCGTTCGCCACACCTTCCGCGACTGGTTCAAGGCCGACCTGAGCGTGGTTCACGCCTCCAAGCACTTCCTCGATGCCCTGATGGGCGTGACCGACCCGCAGGAGAAGCGGAAGATCATCGGCCGGGTGTTTGTCGAGATTTTCAAGAACGAGGCGAAGGCGATCCCCGACGCGCACTTCCTGGCGCAGGGCACTCTCTACCCGGACGTGATTGAGAGCGGCGGCTCGAAGGACGGCCCGGCCGCGACGATCAAGCTGCACCACAACGTCGGTGGCCTGCCGGCCGAACTCGGCTTCGAGCTGGTCGAACCGCTGCGCGACCTGTTCAAGGACGAAGTCCGCCGCCTCGGCGTCGAGTTGGGATTGCCCGAAGACGTCGTGTGGCGGCACCCGTTCCCCGGCCCCGGCCTCGCCGTGCGCTGCCTCGGCGAAGTGACGGCCGAGAAGCTGGCCACGCTGCGGAAGGCCGACACGATCTTCCTGGAGGAACTGCACAAGGCCGGGTGGTACCGCAAGACTGCGCAGGCGTTCGCGGTGCTGCTGCCAGTGCAGAGCGTCGGCGTGATGGGCGACGGCCGCACCTACGAGAACACGGTGGCGATCCGCTGCGTGCAGACCGACGACTTCATGACCGCCGACTGGAGCCACCTGCCGCACGAGTTACTGGCGCGTGTCTCGACGGCGATCATCAACCGCGTGAAGGGCGTCAACCGCGTCGTCTACGACATTAGCAGCAAGCCCCCCGCGACAATCGAGTGGGAGTAGGAAGTGCGGAGTGCGGAACGCGGAGTGAAAACCCCGCGACCCGGAGGCTTTGCGGAGCGGAGCGCGGAGAAAGCGATTTTGGCCCAAATCCTGGCCACAATGCGGGGTGGTTCGATGCCGGTCGGTCGTGCGATGTCCCTCTTTCTGATTGACGGAATTCCCGATGGCCGCATCGCGTGTGAACTGTTCAATTGGACGGGCAAGGCGTTCAAGATTCCGCGCCGCTTGCTGAAGGAGTCGGCCGACCGATCCGATCTGCGAAAGGCTGGGGTGTACTTCTTGTTCGGCCGCGACGACGCTCGCAACGAGATCAACAGCGTTTACATCGGCGAAGCCGAAGAAGTAATCATCCGGATACCTCAACACCTAGAGAAGGACTTCTGGACCGAGGTACTGGTATTCGTCAGCAAGGACGACAACCTCAACAAGGCTCACATCAAGTTTCTGGAGTACACGATCTACGCGAAGGCACTTGAGGTCGGTCGGTACGAAGTCCAAAACGGCAACACACCGAACTGCCCCGTCATTTCGGAGATGGAACGGGCGGTGATGACGGAGTTTTTCGATAACCTTCAACTCTTGGTCGGAACGCTTGGCTACAAGATTTTTGAACCGCTCGTCAGCCCGACAGCGACTGCTGCGGAAGAGTACGTGATTACTTCAACTCGTGGGGCCGACGCAAGGGGATTGTTGTCGAGTGAGGGATTCGTTGTTTTGAAGGACTCCGTTGCTTCCGGTACGGAGGTACCCTCAACACCCGATTGGGTACTAAACACCCGCCAAAGGCTCCTGGCGGAGGGAATACTCAGCCCACTCAACGGAACTCTCCTCTTCACCCGAGACCATCTGTTCGTGAGTCCTTCGGGTGCGGCGGCCGTCGTATTGGGGCGATCCTCGAATGGCTGGGTCGATTGGCGGGACCGAAACGGCCGCACGTTGAAAGCGAACGAGGAATGATTCCCACGAACGAGTAAGAGTTACCCGGACGCCAACCACCTTTCCACTACCCCGCTTTGAACGCCTCGATCTGCGTTTCGCGCATTGCCACGGCGTTCCGCACGAAGCACGGCTTCTCGCCGTACTTCAGTGTCTTCAGGCCGACGGCCCCGGCCGCTTCGATCGACCGCACCACGTCGGCCATCACCGGGACGTGCCGCACGGCCGACGCGGGGCCGGGCAGGTCCGGGGAGTCCACGGCCGACTCGCCCGTCAGGACGTGGATGAACAGCCGGCCGCCCGGTTTCAGCACCCGCAGCGACTCGGCCAGCACCGCGGCCCGCTCGCGGCCGGAGAGCGGCAGGTTGAACGTGCCGCGCAGCCGCACCTCGTCGGCGGTCGCGGCGGCCATCGGGATCGCGTCCGGCAGCGGGCCGGTCATCCGGTGTTCGTAGACCACCGACGACGGAGTCGCCCCCGTCACGGCTTCTTGCGATTGCCCCTCGCCGCGGTGGTCGAGGTCGCCTTCGAGCGTGTACACCTCCCACAGCGTGCCGTCCGGGTCGTGCAGCCAGAACTTCGTCTGCTTCGCGTAGCAGCACTCGACGCCCTCTTCCCGCTGCGACCGCAACCCGGCCGCTTCGAGCCGAGCTTGCATCGCCACCAGCGAGGGCGCGTCCGGGAAGCGGAAGCCGAGGTGGTTCAGCGGCCCGCCGGTCGGTCGCGGCGTCGGCTCCAGCGACAGCACCAGCGGCGGGTCGTTAGGTTCAAATTTCGCGTAGTCGGCCCGCACCTTCGCCGGCTCGATGCCGAACAGGGCGCGGTAGAACGCCACCGATTTTTCCAGGTCGGCCACGTTCAGCGACAGGTGGAAGCGAATCATCGGATGCCCCTCGGTTACTCGAAATACGTGCCCGTCTTACCGTACTCTTCGTACTTGCGGACGAGCCACTCCTGGAAGTCTTTGTAGTGCTGTTCCCGCAGGTCGCCGCCATCGGATTGTTTCGTGTAGCTGAAGTAGAGTTGGCGGCGCGGCCGGTCGGCGAGGTTCGCGTTCGAGCGGTGCGGCGTGAACCCGCCGAAGACCGCCACGTCGCCCGGTTCCAGGGTCAGCGGCACCGCCCGCGATTCGTCCACGGCGTCGGCGGGCAGTTCGTGGTAGTTGCCGTCGGGTTCGGTCAACGAGCCGTTGTGGTGGTAGCCGGGGTAGACGATGGTGCAACCGTTGGCCTCGTCGGCCGGGTCGAGCGGCACGAGCAGCGAGAGGAAGCTCCGCGGGAACGTGTCCCCCCACGCGATCCAGTCCTGGTGCAGGGCGTACCCCTTCGCGCCGGGGTGCTTGAAGATGAGCTTGTCCTTGAACAGGCACGCCGGCTCGCCGTACAGGTCGTGGAGCAGACTCAACAACCGCGGGTCGCGGGCCAGGGCAGCACTCGCCGGCGACAGGTCGATGATGGGGTCGAAGGCGTCGAACTGGCACTCGCCGGTGAAGACGTTGTCCTGCCACCGGCAGCGGCGGTTCTTCGTCGAGATCAGGGGCTTGAACTCCCGCTCGACCTGATCCGCGTCGGCGGCGGCCGCCCGAATTTCCTCCGGGGAGAACACGCCGCGGGCGATCACGAACCCGTCCCGCTCCCACGCCATTCGGCTCATCGTGCGTTCCTTTCCGCGACCGTCAACGGGGCGACCCACGCGAATACCGCCAGCAGCACGCTACCGCCAGCGAGGAAGGGGAACAGCGGCGCGTACTCGGTGAACCGGGCTTGCACCGCCGGGAACAGCCACTGGCCGAACCCGGAGAACAGCACCGTCAGGAGTTGGGCCGCACCCTGAATGCGACCGAGGTGCGCCGGCCCGAACGTCCGCTGCCAGACACTAAAGAAGCAGACGGTGATGACCCCGCCGGCCGCCGCGAGCGTCATCGCGTAGGCGTAGACCTGCCACTCGTGCACGATTTGCGGGAAGACGGCCAGGGCCGCCGCGAACACCACCAGCGCCCCCGCGAACAGGCGGCCGATGTGCACCTTCGTGGACAGCCAGCCGCCGCCGAGGTTCGCTACCAGGCCGACCGGGATGCCGACGACCGTGGCGTTCAAGAAGATGTCCTTGGCGAACCCGCGTTCCTTCAAGATCGACTCGTTGAACAGCGACGTGCCGGCCGCGACCATGCCGTAGAAGGACGTGCCGAGGGCGAACGCCCAGAAGGTGCCCGTCCGCAGGGCCTCGCCGAACGTCCGGCTCGGTACGGCGGCCTCGCCCGATGTCGTCGCCCGCAGGACCGACGGCCGAACCACGAGCGCGCCGAGGATGCCGGCGATCAGCACGCCGACGCCGATGCCGAACCACGGGGCACGCCACGCGTCGGGGTTCGCACTCACCACGTTGCGCAGCACGCCGAACGCGCCCATGAAGCACATCGTGACGAGGCACGAGTACACGCCGACCGCCCACCGCGAATCGCGGCCGGACGACTTACCGATGAGCGCGAGGCTGACCACCGACAGCGCGCTCTGCCCGAGGCCGCGGGTCAACAGGATGAACGCGGCCAACGGGACGAGTGTCAGCGGTTCCCACTGACTCATCAACATTACCGTGCCCGCGAGCAGCGACGCGACGAGGCCGAGAACGACCCGCGGGCCGAGGCGGTCCAGCAGGAAGCCGGCCGGCACGCAGAACAGCGCCCCGATCAGGGTCGCGACGAGGTTCACGGTGCCGTAGGTTTGGCGGTCGAGGCCGGTGGATTTGAGGATCGGCTCGGTGAACAGCCCTAACCCGTGCGTACGGCCGGGCAAGGTGGCCGCCATCGCGAGGGCGGCGACGGCCACGTGAACCCAGACCCACCGGGAGGATGCCGACGATTCGTCGTGTCCCATGAAGTTAATAGTCCCCGACCACTTCGCCGCCCTGGCGGGTCGAGAGCGCCCGCCACATCGTGACGTCTACGGTGTTGGTCGCGAACCGGACGCTGCCGTCGGCCAGGAGCAGGTTCACGCCGCCCGTGTGGTAGCTGCGGGCGGCCCGGTAGCCGACGGAAATGTATGTCTTCGACGGATCGTTGGCCACGCAGTCGTAGCTCTTGCTGTTCGGCGCGTAGTAGTGGTTGTAGCTGACGCACCGGGCCTCACCCGATGCCCACATGAACCCGCGGCGGTTGTACCCGTTCCAACTCGACGGCGAGCCCGCGCAGTTGGTGTCACTCGGCAGTGTGCCGGAGAACCCGGTGTACTTGTACGCCGTTCGCTCGTCCCCCGGTTGGGTGGCGGAAACCTCGGCCCCGTCGCCCAGGATGCTCTCCGACATGGCGGCCGTGTTGGACGTGCCGTCGGTGATGGCCGTGACCGTGACGCCGTTGACGGCCGGGAACACCCCGTCGGCAGCGATCGGCGAGCCGTACCCCCCGCCGCTCAGCCCGGACCCGTGGGAGGCGACGTAGTTCGTCGGCCCCATGTCCGTCACCCCGTAGGCGGAACTGACCGGCACCCCCCGGTCCGACGGGCACAGGAAGATCGCAATCTTCTGCACGACGGCGAACTTGTTCGCCGCCGTGATCATGTTCGTCGCGTCGTACATCGGCTGCTTCAGGTCCATCGCGTTGTAGATGGCCGTCTGTTCCAGGTACGGGTTCATCTGGGCGAGGACGCTCCAGGTGTACTTGTAGTCGAACGTCGTCGTACTCGGGGCCGTGCCGGGATAGAGCGACGGGAACTTACCGGCCGTGCCCTCGTAGTTGTGCAGAGCCAGTCCGAGTTGTTTCAGATTGTTGCTGCACTTGATGCGGGCGGCGGCCTCCCGCACCTTCTGCACGGCCGGCAGCAGCAGGCCGATGAGGATGGCGATGATCGCGATGACGACGAGCAGTTCGATCAGCGTGAAGCCGGTTCGACGCGAACGCATGGCAAGTCTCGGGTGAGAAGGGAGCGCGTGGCTCGGGGTCGGGAGGAGAGTCGATATAGCGACAACTGGGCTTCTGACAAGATGTCATGAAATTCTGCCGCCGCCGTTCGCACGCGGAGAAGATGCTCGCTCTCCGGCCCGGCGTTCTTACAATCCCCTCCATGAAATACGCCATCATCATCCCCGACGGGTGTGCCGACGAACCTGTAGACTCGCTCGGCGGACTCACGCCGTTGCAGGCGGCGAAACTGCCGAACATGGACCGCGTGGCGAAACTCGGCCTCGTCGGCCTGTCGAACAACGTGCCGCCGACACTCACGCCGGCGTCGGATGTGGCGACGCTATCGCTGTTCGGGTACGACCCGCTGAAGGTGTACACCGGCCGCGCGCCGCTCGAGACGGCCGCGATGGGCATCACGCTCGGGCCGAACGACTGGGCCATTCGGTGTAACCTTGTGTATGTGCCGGATGGGCACATGCGGGACTTCACCGCCGGGCACATCTCCAGCGAGGACGGCGGGCCGCTCATCCAGGCGATTCACGCGGAACTCGGCGGGAAGGAAGTCGCCGGCGGTGTCCTCGAATTCCACCCCGGCGTGCAGTATCGCAACATCCTCGTGTGGCGCGGCCAATCGGCCGAGTCGCCGTTCGTCGGCATCAAGACGCAAGCCCCGCACGACGTGCCGGATCAGCTTGTCGAGAAGTACCTGCCGACGGGGCGGGGCGGCGACATCTTGAACGCGCTCATGGAGGCGAGCAAGCCGATCCTGGCGGCGCACCCGGTGAACGCCCGCCGCATCGCGGAAGGCAAGAAGCCGGCCACGCAGGTGTGGCTGTGGGGCCAGGGCAAGGCCCCGGTCGTGCAACCGTTCCAGCAGGTGTACGGCAAACGCGGCGCGATCATCTCGGCGGTCGATCTCGTTCGCGGGGTCGGTCAACTCATCGGCTGGGGCCGCATCGACGTGCCGGGGGCGACCGGCTACCTCGACACCGACTACGCTGCGAAGGGCCGCTACGGCGTGGCCGCTCTGAAGGACTACGACCTGGTGTGCGTCCATGTGGAAGCCCCCGACGAAGCCTCGCACGAGGGGAAGGCCGACGAGAAGGTGAAGGCTCTGGAGCGGATCGACGAACAGATCGTCGGCCCGCTGCTGGACGCACTGCCGGGGTACGGCGACTGGCGTATCCTGGTGGAACCGGACCACCGCACCACACTCAAGACGCGGGCGCACGCCTACGGGGCCGTCGCGTTCGCGGCCGCCGGAGCGGGGATTTCGGCGAGCGGGCAGACGAGTTATGATGAAGTCTCCGCGACCGCCGGCCCAAAGAGCTTCGATCCGGGTTGGGAACTGATGCGGTGGTTCTTGAACTGACCGTTCCTTCCTCCCGAGTTTGACATGCCCCGCCTCACCCTCGTCGCTTCGCTCGTCGCCCTCGCCGCCCTCGTGACGGCCGTTCGCCCCCATGCCACCGCGCCGCCGAAGGCCGATGTTCCCGCCTCGACCGGCCATCGGCCGGTGAAACTCGCGGTCATGCTCGTCTTCGACCAGATGCGCGGCGACTATGTCGATAAGTGGCGGCCGCTGTTCGGCACCCGCGGGTTCCAGCGCATCCAGAAGGACGGCGCGTGGTTCATCAACTGCTACTACCCCTACGCCAGCACCATCACCGGGCCGGGGCACTCGGCCCTGCTCAGCGGGGCCACGCTCGACAAGACCGGCATCATCGGCAACGACTGGTACGACCGCAAGGCCGCGGCCACGGTATACTGTGCCGGGTCTGACCGATACGAAATCGTGCCGAACCCGAAGAGTGCCACGCGATCGAAGTCGGTTGGCAACCCCGATCGGATGATGGCCGAAACCGTCGCCGACGTGCTGAAACGGGAGACGAAGGGCCAGGGGAAGGTGTTCGGCCTGTCTCTCAAGGACCGGGCGGCCATCCTGCCAGCGGGCAAACGGCCCGACGGCGCGTTCTGGTTCAACGGGAAGTTCGTCACGTCCACGTACTACACCGACACGCTGCCGAAGTGGGTCGAGAACTTTAACAACTCGCACGTAGCCGACCGCTGGTTCGGCCTCGACTGGGTGCGCAGTCGGCCGGGCTTGAACTACGCGCAGTTCAGCGGCCCCGACGACGTGGCCGCCGAGGCCAACTCCAACGGCCTCGGCCGCACCTTCCCGCACAACCTGACCGGCGGCAAGGTGAAGCTGCAAAAGGAGTATTACGATGCCCTCGTCGCCACGCCGATGGGCAACGAGTTGCTACTGGCCTTCGCGAAGAAGTGCATCGCCGAGGAATCGCTCGGCCAGGATGACGTGCCGGACCTACTGACGATCAGCTTCTCGTCGAACGACCTGATCGGCCACACGTTCGGCCCCGACTCGCAGGAGGTGCTGGACGTGACGCTGCGGTCCGACGAGGTGGTGGGCGATCTGCTCGACTATCTCGACAAGGTCGTCGGCCCCGGCAATTACTCGGTGTGCATCTCGGCCGATCACGGCGTCGGTTCGATGCCGGAGGTGGCCGCGAAGAACATCCCGGAGGCAAAGGACGCCACACGGGTGAACAGCCCGAAACTGATCGCCGGCATGGAGGCGCACCTCGAAAAGACCTTCGGCAAGGCCGACGTGCTGCCCCCGAACGCCAGCAAGGAGACGAAGGAGAAGAAAGTCGGCCTGTGGCTCGAATCGCTGATGGCCCCGTGGGTGTACCTGAACTTGCGGCAAGTCGAGGCGAAGAACCTGAAGCCGGCCGACGTGGCGAAGAGCTTGGCCGAGTGGCTGGAGCAGCAACCGGGCATCGAGAAGGCGTACACCGCCGAGGAGATCGCCACGGCCGACCACCCCGACGACATCCTGCGGCTGGTGCAGCGGTCGGCCTACCCCGGCCGCTCCGGCGATGTGTACATCGTGCTGAAGCCGTACCACCTGTACGGCGACCCGCTGAAATCGCGAGGCACGACGCACGGCAGCCCGCACGACTACGACCGGCACGTGCCGCTGATGGTCTACGGCCCTGGCATCTCTGGCGGCCGTCGCACCGAGGGCGTCACCCCGCAGCAGATGGCGCTGATCGTCTCGTACTTCCTCGACCTGCCGAAGCCGAAGGACACGACCTACGAATTGCCGAAGACGCTGGTAAAATAGGAGAACGAAAACGGAACGCGGAGAACGCGGGATTGGAACGCCGGATGAAAACCGGATCAGACCAAAAATCAGATTTGGTTTTATCCTGCCTTTATCCGGCGTTCCACTCCCGCGTTCTCCGCGTTCCGTTTTCAGGGATTTATCAATGTTCATCTCCTCGCAGATTCTCCCCCGCGTGCGTGTCGTGCGTGGCGACATCACGACGCTGGCCGTCGAGGCGATCGTCAACGCGGCCAACGAGAGCCTGCTCGGCGGCAGCGGCGTCGATGGGGCCATTCACCGGGCGGCCGGGCCGGAGTTGCTCGCCGAGTGCCGCACGCTCGATGGCTGCCGGACGGGGCGGGCGAAAGTCACGAAGGGCTATCGGCTGCCAGCGGCGTTCGTGATTCACACCGTCGGCCCGGTGTACGCCGACGGCCGCAGTGGCGAGCCGGACTTGCTGCGGTCGTGCTACCGCGAATGCCTGACCCTCGCGGCCGAATGGGGCGTGCAGTCGATCGCGTTCCCGTGCCTCTCGACCGGCGTCTTCGGCTACCCGAAGGCGGCCGCGTGTGCGGTGGCCGTCGATGCCGTGTTGGAATGGCTGGCCGGGCACGATTCGCCGCAGGTCGTCACCTTCTGCTGCTTCGGCGAGGACGACGAACAGCTATATCGCGAACGGCTGTCGCGGGTGTGAAGGTGGTCAAGATTTGCCCGCGGACGATCGCGGTTTGACGAAGATTCGATGCGAACTCGGCCCTTCGGCGTTCAATTCCGCACGGCACGCCGCGTGCAGTTCGCGCCCCGACCGGATACGATACCCTCGGAGGCCAACCCATGATTCGCTTTGTCGTTTCGCTCGCGGTCGTTGCCGCCGGGCTGCCGCTGTTCGCCCAGGACCCGCCGAAGGGCGAACCCCTGCCGCCGCCGCCGAAAGCCGACCCGAAGTCGGAACTCGTCGCGCTTCAGCCGGACAAGTCGCTGTATTTGGAGAAGAAGCCGGATAAGTCCCGGCGGGTGCTCGTCGAGACGGAAGTCTGCCTCCGCGAGGGGCCGCTCGAAGTCTTCCTGACAAAGAAGGGCACGAAGGAACACGAGGCCATCCTGCGGTGCGGGATGGACGCACGGTTCATCCATAGCACACTCGAAGCGGCCGGGGCGAAGGTCGGCACGCCGGTGCAGTTCGTGAACCCGAAGACGATGGAAGACGACTTCAAGGCTCCCACCGGCCAGACGGTGAAGGTGAGCGTGTGCTACACGCTCGGCGGCAAGACGTTCACCCACCCGGCTCAGGAGTGGGTGTCGAACATCAAGACGAAGAAGACGATGACCGACGACTGGGTGTTCGCCGGCAGCCGGCTGGTAAAGAACCCGGACGACCCGACCGCCCCGCCGTTCTACAGCGCCAACAACGGCTCAGTGCTGGCCCTGTCGAACGACTTCGACTCGATGCTGGACTTGCCGGTGCAGGTGTCGAAAGACGACGCTTTCCTGATCTATCGGGCGAACACCGAGAAGATTCCGCCGGTCACCTCGAAGGTCTGGCTGATTTTGGAGCCGGAGCCGGAGAAGAAGAAGTAGAGCACCCGATCAACGGATTTCCGGCCTGAAAGGTCGGTTCGGTCAGCCCAGGCCGAAGGCCTGGGTTACGGTCGCGCAAGTTTTCGGCCCTGAAGGGGCCGTTCATTCCCGCGTGCCGGAATGAACGGCCCCTTCAGGGCCGATGTGTTGGGTGGCCGTCGGTCCCAGGCCTCCGCTTCGCTCCGACCTGGCCTGACCGAACCGGCCCTTCAGGCCGGAAAGGCCGACGACACTCAATCGTAACTATCCCGTGTGTCGGCGTACAAATCGCCGTTCGGGCCGCCCTTGTAGAACCGCCGCTGAAGCGTCACGTTGTACGGCGTCCAGGCCGTCTGGTTGTTGCGGTCTTCCTTCAGATCGCGCAGGATCATGTGCATCCGGGTGTCCATCATGTCGATGGCATGCAACAGCATCGCCTCCGGCGTCATCGGAATCTTCGGACTGCCGTACTCCAGCGTGCCGTGATGGCTCAGGATCATGTGCTTCAGGCGAATGAGCAGTTCCCGCGGGAACGGCTCGCCGGTCAGTTCCTCCACGCCCGGCATCTTCTCAACGAGCATCTCGACGCCGATGGTGATGTGCCCGACCAACTGCCCCTCATCGGTGTAGCCGAAGGTACGGGCGTAGCTCAGTTCCCGCGTCTTGCCGGCGTCGTGCAGGAACGCGCCCATCAGCAGCAAGTCGCGGTCGGTACCGGGGTAGAACGGCACAAGGCGGTCGGCCATGTCCATCATGGTGACGGTGTGTTCGAGCAGGCCGCCGACGTAGGCGTGGTGCAACTTCACGCCGGCCGGGCAGGCGGCCAGGCTGCGCATGAACGGGTCGTCCATGAGGAACACTTCCGCCAGTGCCCGCAGGTGCGGGCTGCTGAGCCGCGTGAGGTAGTCGCGGAGGCGTTCGAGCAGTTTGCCGACGTTGTGCTCGGTGTGCGGCATGAAGTCCTGCAGGTCGATCTTCTGCGATTCTACCTTTTCGACGTGGTTCAGGACGATCTGCAACGACCCCTGGAAGTTCTGCACCTTGCCGTCGGCGTGCACGAAATCGCCGTTGTCGAAGCTGCGGAACACGGCATCGCCGGCGTTCCACATGCGGGCCGACATGCCGCCGGTGCGGTCGCGGAGTTCCATCTGCACATACAGGTTGCCGTTGCGGTTGGCCCGCAGTTGCTTGTCGGTCACGAGGTACACGTCGTCGAGGGAATCGCCGTCGCGGAACTGTTCGATGTACTTTCTCATGGTGTCTAGGTTATGGGTTGTCGGGTCTGGCAGAAGGGGAGCGGACCCGGCATCAATGCCGGGCCGAGTACCGCCCCGCGGGAAGCCCCGTGAACGGGGCTAAAGACCGGGTCTCGACCCCAGCCCTCGTTCGCCGCGGGCCGCGGGTGCCCACGGCTGCGGGCCGACGCGCACGCCGTCGTCCTGCGTGAACAGCCCGCGGAGCGACCGCACGCCCTGCGTGATCGGCCGTGGCAGGCACGTCAGGCCCCAGTACAGCAGGGCTTTTCGGTCCAGGCCGCACTCGCGCAACAGTTGTGCGAACCGCCGATTGGCCTGGCGGTAGTCGCGGCGGTCGTAGGCCAGGTAGGCGTAGTAGAACAGTTCGCCCTTCAGGGTCTGCTTCAACAGCGCGACTTCGTCGGCACCGAGGGGCACGCCGCTGGCCAGGTGTGCTCGGCGGGTGTCGCAGAATTCGAGGGCCATCTTGTCCCAGCCGGTGGTCATCTGCGTCGGGTGCTGGATGTACAGCGCGAGCGGGTCGGGGCAGAACGCGAAGACATGCCGGGCGGCGAACCGCAGGTACAGTTCCCAGTCGCCGGCCGCATTCAACTTCGGGTTGAAGCCGCCGGCCTCGGTGAGCACGTCCCGTCGCTGGAACACGGCCCCGGTGAACACGAGGTTACGGCGGATGAGTTGCCGATGGAACGCGGCCCGGTCGAACACGCGGAAGCCATCCACGACGGTGTGCGGCAACTGCTTGAACTCGTCCCGCCCGGCCCACTCGGTCCACGGTGTGAACCCCTCGGCCTCGTTGCCGACCTTCGCCTCGGTAAAGGCCACGCCGACGTTCGGATGTTGGTCGAGGAAGTGAATGAGTTTCGGGGCGACGCCGGGCAGCCACAGGTCGTCGGAGTCGAGGTACGCGACATATCGCCCACGGGCGATGGCGATGCCGGTGTTGCGGGCCGTCGAGAGGCCCTTGTTCGTCTGGTAGACGTAGCGAAGATCGGGGCCGGTGAGTTTCTCGACGACGGCTTTCGTATCGTCGGTGGACCCGTCATCGACGACGACGATTTCCAGGTCCGGCACGCCCGCGGCGCGGAGAGACCCCAAACACGCGGGCAGATACGAGGCCCGGTTGTAAGTGCAGACAATCACGCTGAGCGACGGCGATTCCACCGGATCATAATACGACCGAGGTGCGAAACGAAAACGGAACGCGGAGAACGCGGGATCGGAACGCCGGATAAAGGCAGGATAAAACCAAATCTGATTTTTGGTCTGATCCGGTTTTCATCCGGAGTTCCGATCCCGCGTTCTCCGCGTTCCGATTTTCAGTCTTCATCACTTCCACAGCGTCGGCAGGCGGTACGATCGGCGGCCGTCGGGGGCCTGGCTGCGGGCACTGCTCGGCACCACGATCTGATACCGGGCCAGGTCGATCGGGTTCGTCCCGCGGATCGACGGCTTGTTGAAAAGCGTCGCTTGACGGTCGCCGAAGTCTTCGTTCACACGCTCCTTGCCGAGCTTCATCGTCATGCGGAACTGCTGCTGCGGCCAATCGAGGATGACTTCCGTGGGAATCTGCACGTAGCCGCCCTGCATGGGGATGGTCTTCGCGGCCACCACCTCGGCACTGGCAATCGGCTTGCTTGGGTCGCGGGCGTCGAAGATGACGTGCTTCCGCACGGCCGGCTTCTTGCCCTCGCCCCAGTCGGCGTTGAACACCGTCGTCTTCACCACCGGCAGCCCGGTGCGGGTCTTCGTCTGCTGGTACAGCACATAGGCGGCCTGGTCCTTGTTCGGCTTCACCTCGTACTGGCCGTTCGGGTCGTACTCGGCCATGCCGAGGGCCTGCATGACCCAGTCGGTGTCGAACGGGATGGGGAACTTCACGTCGCCCTTCGCGAAGGCGTCGTGCGAGCAGTAGAAGTAGTTGTCGCGGCCGATGGGCTTGGCGTACATCCAGAACTCGCGGTCGTTCGAGCCGATGTCGATGAGCGTGCCGGCTAGCGAGTGCGCCCCGATGAGACGGAAGTTCCGCGGCTGCGAACTGTACAGCGAGCTGTCGTTGAGCGAGCCGAGTTCCTTGCCGCCTTCACTGGCGACGGCCCGCACGTCGTCGTAGCTGATCGACTTCAGCATCCCGGCTTGCCGGTTGAGGTAGCCGACGAGTTCGGCCGACGTGCGCTCGGCCATCGGCCCGTTGATGGGCACGGCCGGCTTGGCCTCGACGCGCGAGTCTTTCATCCAGGCGCAGCCGGTGAAGGCCGCGAGCATCACGACGCCGGTCAGTCGAGCGAATCGCATGTCGAAGCCCTCAAGCCTTTCACGTCCTCGGCCCCGGATGGGGCCGAGGACTGTAGCCACGGGTGGAGCGCAGCGTAACTCGTGGAAACCTCTCGCACATCGACTCGCCCCGGATGGGGCGACGGGATCATCCTCGCTCCGCTGCCCCATCCGGGGCAGAAGACTCGATCTCTCTCCCACGGGTTGCGCTGCGCTCCACCCGTGGCTACAGTCCGGTGTCCCTCCGGGACACAAGACCAAGACCCGTCACTGCCACCCTAAAGCCTGGAACACTTCGTCCTGCACGGCCACGATTTCGGCGTCGCTCAGGCGGGGGTCGGGGATCTCGTGGCGTGTGCCGTTCCGCGCATCCCGCAGAATCAGCACGTCCGTTCCGCCTTGCCGCTTCGCGTCCTCGAACTTCAGCCGCTTGCGACGCATCAGCAGGAGCGCGACTACGTAGCGGATGTTCTGCCGGTTGGCCTCGGTGCTGCCGGCCAGGTGCTGGAACCACTCCAACAAGAGATCATCGTTAAACGTCGGCTTGCGCGGCCGGTCGGCGGGAGGGACTTTGCCGGTCCAGAACGCGACGGATTTCTCGGGTGCCCCCGGCCAGGCGTCGGCGGCGTAATCCTTCCGCACGAACTTGTCGCCCTCTTCCAGCAGCACGGCCACGAACGGCTCGCCAGGCTTCAACTCCCGCCCGGTGGCGGTGCAGACGCGGCTGGGGGCGGCAATGTCGTACTCGGTCATGGCGTCCCATCGTATGCCGGGCGACGGTCGAAAGACAACGCGAGTTTCGTGAGCCGACCCTGCAAAGGGTCGGGTGAAGCGATCCTCTATGACCCGGACCCGACCCTTTGCAGGATCGGCTCACTTTACTCTTCTCCGCACTGCGGCCAACGCGGCCCGGTACGGGGTCTCGCGGTGGCGACGCTCGAAGTCGTCGATTCGATCCCGCAACCCGGACGTGCGGTCGCCGTCCAGTTCGGCGGTAAAGCGGATCGCGGCTTCGATCTCCTTGCGGATGGCCGTGTATCCTTCGCTACGGTTTGGCGATGGCGGCGAACTGAGGGCACAACTCACTACCCGCTTTTCGATGATGTGAAGGCCCTCCTTCAGCTCGATCGTTCGCGTGAACTGCCGGGCGAGACCGTCGCCGGTGCCGACCCAGATGGAATCGGTCCGCCGCCAGTTCTTATCGAGGCCGGCCGGCTTCTCCCACTTCGCCGTCTGCTGAAGGCTCACGAGTTCCAGCACCTCCGCGCCGTTGGACACAGCCGATTGCTTCACGCTCCAGGCCGCGTCGGGTCGGTCCTGCTCGCGCTCCGTCCAGGTTGCTTTCAGGGCCGGCCGCGGTGTCGGCAGCGGCACGAGGAAGCCGAGTTCTAGCGAGGGCGGCGAGTTCAGCGAGACGAGCGCGACCGGCTTCGTTTCCGTGGCCGCGTTCAAGCTGATCGGCGGACTCGGCTTCGGCACCAGCAGCGTCGCCCGGCCGTTCGTGTCCACACGCACCAGTTCCAGTCGCACGGCCGGTGGGGTGCGGTGCTTCGCCGGGTCGATGCCGGTGACGGCGGCGGCGGCCGGGGCAATGTTTGGGTCTTCCTTCGCCTGAAGCAGCGTCATCACGGCCAGGTCGGTGAAGGCGTCCGACGTTTCCAGCACGAACACGCGGACTTCCAGCCCGTATCGCCGGCGGTTGGTGAGATCGACGCGCGTGCTCGCTTCCGAAACTTCGCCGGCGTACACCATCTCGTCGCCGCGGCTGAACTGCGGCGGTCCGGCCGACGGGTCGGCCGTCGGGGTGAGAAGCAAAAGGAGCGTGGCGGTTGCGAGCATGATGGAACCTCGGAAGTCGTCCGGCGGGCTTATACCATCTGCCGCGATCCGTGCAACGGCGGTTTCCGGGCGAACGGGGGAAGCTAGGATAGCTCCCAGGACCGCCACCCCGGAGATTGCCGTGTCACCTAGCACCACGCTCATCCTCAC
>JBBQCQ010000008.1:0-16857 GCA_038318835.1 Gemmatales bacterium
AGGCCATCGACGCGGCCGTGGCGAACATCGACTTCCGCCTGCCGCGCAAGGACGAACTCGAACTCGCACAGACATTCAGCCGCGGTCTGACGCCGGGCTTCCTGGCGGGCATCGATCATCAGAAGCTCGTCCGCGGCCGCTTCCCGAAGAGCCGCGGCGTGAAACTCGGCACCGTGGCCGGCGTGTCGAAGTTCGGCGTGACCGTGCGACTGACGGAAGCTCTGCCGGTGGAAGAACTCATCCGCGCTGGCGACGGCGTGCTGTTCGACGTGGGCACGCCACAAGAGCAAGAACCGGGCGGCCGCGTGTGGGGGGTGGAAGTGCCGAAAGCCCACCCGTCGCGACGGGTGGGCTTTGCGGAAGCGACCCTGTCCTTCGAGACAGGCGCACTCGATCTGTCGCGTGTCCCTATCGGCTGCGACGTGTGGAAGACCGACGACCCGGCCCTGCGGAAGAAGCTCGAACAGACCTACTCGCAGGACAAACTCGCGCGGCGGAAGCTCGTGCCGGCCACGCTCGGGGGCACGCTCGGCGGCCCGCTGACGCTCACCCTCGGCAGTGCGAAGGCGACCTGGCCCGGCCCGCTGGAGGTGGCCACGAAGCGGGCGACGACGGCCGACGAAATTCGCACGCAACTCGCACGCCTCGGCGAGACGCCGTTCGAGCTGGGCGAACTCACGCTCGACCTGCCGCCGAACGTCCTGGTGCCGAAGAGCGTGCTGAACGAACTCCGCCGACAAGCCGCGACGCAACTCGCCGACACGTTGCTGACATCGCAGTGTCATCCGGTCGGCTCCAGCATCCTCGCGGCTATACGGTCTTCTCCGCGAAACCCGAAACCCGAAACCCGAAACCCGAACTTGACCGTGCTGGTGAGAACGCTCGACCAACTCGACGCGGTCCTGAGCTTCCGCCCGGCGGCCGTGTACTGCGACTTCGAGGATGCCCGCCGATACACGGACGCCGTCGAGCGTGCGAAGGCGGTCGGCGTGCCCGTCGGCGTTGCCCCGCTGCGGGTCTGGAAGCCCGGCGAGGACGGCTTTCAGGCGCTCGTCGTGCGGGCGAAGCCAGACCTGGTGCTGGTGCGGAATCTCGCGTCGATCGGCTACTTCCGCGAGCAGTTGCCGACGGCCACCCCGATCGGCGACTTCAGCCTGAACGTGGCCAACGACCTGACCGCCGGCGTGTTGCTTGCCGAGGGGTTAGCCCGCGTCGTGCCGAGTTTCGACCTGAACTGGGAGCAGTTCGCCGCCCTCGCCGCTCACACCGATCCAACCCGGCTGGAGGCGGTCGTCCACCAACATATGCCGATGTTCCACATGGAGCATTGCGTCTTCGCGGCGTTCCTCAGCACCGGCAAAGACCACCGCGACTGCGGCCGGCCGTGCGATCGGCACACGGTCGAACTGCGAGACCGCACCGGGGCGAACTTCCCGGTCGTGGCCGACACCGGCTGCCGGAACACGGTCTTCAACAGCGTGCCCCAGAGTGCGGCCGAGTACATCGCCGACATGCGAACGCTCGGCGTGAACTGGTTCCGCATCGACCTGCTGCGGGAGACGCCCGCCGAGGCGACGGCGTTGCTCGGGCGATACGCGCGGGTGCTGGCCGGCGACGACACCGGCCGCGAGACGTGGCGACAACTGAAAGCCCTCAACCAACTCGGCGTCACCCGCGGCACGTTGCAGATGGTGTAGAATTGGAGTTGGTACACGTGGAAATGGAACCCGGCGATACGCTGTTCTTCCATGCGAATCTGTTGCACCGCAGCGATCAGAACACATCGCTCGACCCGCGGTGGTGCATGATCTGCTGCTACAACACGGCTCGCAACGACCCGTACAAGGACAGCCACCACCCGCGGTCCACGCCGCTGCACGTGCTGTCGGATGCGGCGATCCTGGAGGTGGGCGAGAAGCGGTTCGCCGACTCCGGCGACGTGGCCTGGCTCGAAGACCGCCGCGACCGCAGTGCCCACACGCTGAAGGCGAACGGCGCGACGTAAGTCCGCCGGTTCTGCCTGCGAGGAAACACCGGTGGTCTTACCGAAACAAGCGAGTTCCCGCCCGGACGCCGTCCCCTGAATGCGATCCCTCCCGGAAGTTCGCCATGTCAACCCCGTCCAACCCGTCCCGCGTGTCGCCCGCGATCATCGCGGCAGCGTTCCTGTTCCTCGCCGCAATCGCCGGCTTGTTCGCGCGACTGCCGTTCGCCCCCAAGCCCACCGACCCGAAGGTAGAGCAGGCCCGCCAACTCGTCGGCCGGTGGGCCGACACGCTCGACCACCAGACGACCGAAACCGGAGTGTACCTCCGCTACCCGACCGACACGCTGCCGGACGACGACCCGTGGGGCCGGCCGCTGCAAGTTGCGTACACCCAGGGCGGGTTGGCCGAGCAGGTGGTTGTGCGGTCGGTCGGCCCCGACGGGCAGGACCACACGGCTGATGATATCGTGGCCCTGCGGCACGCGGTCAACTTCAAGGGCGTCGGCGAGGGCGTCAAGAAGAACGCCGAGGAGACCGCCCACCACGCGGCGAAGGGCGTCGTCCGCGGCCTCGTCGACGGGGCGAAGGAGAGCGTCCGCGGGGGGAAGACCGGCAAGCCGGACTAGCCGTCACCCGCCGTGGCGTTTCAGCAGCACCCACTCCAACAGCCAGCCGAGCAGGTTCAGCCCTGCGTCGCGGTCGTCGCGGCCGGGGGCGAACTCGCTGACCGAGACGCCGAGCAGCTTGTCGCTCCACACGGCTTGCACAACGGCTAGCAGTTGCTGCGGCGTCAGGCCGAACGGCATCGGCTGGCAGACGGCTGGCAGGAACAGCGGGTCCACCGCGTCCGCGTCCAGGTCGATCCAGACATGGGGTGCGGCCGAAGCTTCCACACGTAACGCTTCCACGACACTAGCAAAGTCGGCGGCGAGGCGGTCGGCCGGGAACACCTCCGCGAACGTCCGCCCGACGTGCTTCGGCTTCAAGAACTGATCGCGACTGCCGACGTTCACGATTCGCGGCAGCGGTGTCTCCGCGTGCAGCAGGAAGTTGCCGTGCGACAGTTCCGGCGTGCAGTCGTGCAGGTTGTAAATGTCCAGGTGCGCGTCGAACTGTACCACGAGCGTATCGGCCGGCAGTTCCTCGTACACGGGCAGCACGCTCAGGTGGTTGCCGCCGAGCCACAGCAGGAAGTCGCCGGCCGCGAGGGCTTTCTTCGCCGCGGCTCGTCCCGTCTCGCGCCAGGCGGCCACGTCGGCCATCGTCTCGAACGCGAACTCCTTCATTTTCAACCTGTCGCGCAACACGGCGGGCCGCGTCGGCTTCTTCTCGGCGTCGGTGTCGGCCAGCACTTCGTGCAGCACATCGCCGAGCAATTCCGCGCCTGCTCCGGTGCCGGAATTGCCGAATGTATCGAAGGGGAAGACGACGGCAGTCGTTCGCATAACCGGCACAGCCCTCAATCTCTGCGGGGAACTAGGAGCCACGACGGGTTCAAGATATGATGCACGGGTCGAACCGGGGGCCATCATGCGTCGCGTCAGCGAAGTCTTCATCGCGGAATCCGCTGTCGTCACGGCCGATGTGACGCTCGGCCGCGGCGTGAGCGTATGGTTCGGCGTCTCCATTCGCGGCGATGTCGCCCCCATCACCATCGGCGAGTTCACGAACATTCAGGATAACGCCGTCGTCCACTGCGACCACGGCTTCCCCAACGTCATCGAACCCGAAGTTGTCGTTGGGCACTCGGCCGTCCTGCACGGCCTCCGCGTGGGGGCCGGCACGCTTGTCGGCATCGGGGCGAAGTTGCTCGGCGGCACCATCGTCGGTGAGGAATGCCTGATCGCGGCCGGGGCGGTGTTGCCGCCCGGCATGACGGTGCCGCCGCGGTCGGTGGTGATGGGCCTGCCCGCGAAGGTGGTCCGCGCCGCGACCGCCGAGGAAATTGCCCGCACGAAGGCGATCAACCTGCGCTACCGCGAACTCGCCCGCCGCTATGCCGACGGCGAAATCGCCTGGCCTTACGGCCGGGGGAAAGAATCCACATGAACCCCTCACTCAACGACGAAGAGTCGATCTTCAGCACCGGCGAAGACCCGGAAGACATCACCAGCATCTTCACCGAGGCGTTGCCCGTCGACATGCCCGCACCGACCGAAACCGGGGGCACGCTCGACGAGGTCGATCCGCACATCGTGCAGCGGCGGGCCGACATCGACGCGAAGCAAGCCCGCGTGGCGAGTCTACTCGAAGACGTCGGGTGCGAGGGCGTGGTCCTGCTCATGCCGGCCCACGTCGCCTGGTTCACCGGGGGCATGAACGTCCGCGGCCTCATCGCCGACGGGGAACGGCCGGGCGTGTACACGAATGGCCGCCAGCGGTGGCTGCTGGCCAGCAACATCGACGCGCAACGGTTGTTCGACGAGGAACTCGACGGCCTTGGCTTCCAGTTAAAGGAATGGCAGTGGAGCGTCGGCCGGCCGGTGCTGCTCGGCGAACTGGTGGCGGGCAAGAAGTTCGCCACCGACCGACCGTTCCCGAACATGCCGCTGATTAACGACCGCCTGCGGCCGGAGATTCGCCCGCTGACGGAGTACGAACAGGGGTTGTACCTGGCCCTCGGCCGGGCGGTCGCGCACGCGGTCGAGGCAACGGCCCGCAACGTCGAGCGGGGCGAAACCGAGCAAGAGGTCGCCGGCCACATCGCGCACCGCCTGTACCGGCACGGCATCGAGGCGACGACGATTAGCGTGGCGGCCGACGCGCGGGCGAACAAAGTGCGGCGGGCCGGCTTCACCGAGGCAACCGTGGACGCCACGTGCTTCCTGCAGGCCACCGGCTACCGCGATGGGTTGTACGCGACCGTATCCCGCACGATCGGCTTCGGGACCACAGCCGACGAGTTCCGCAAGGATTACGAGTTGGCGTCGAAGATGTCGGCCGTGTACCGGGCGATGAGTGTGCCCGACGGTTCGGTGGGGACAGCCGCCGAGACGGCACGCAAGCTGACGGCCAACGGCCCGCACGAGTACGAGTGGCGGCACTCGCAGCCGGGGTACGGGGCTGGTCGGTTCGCGGTGGAAGAGTTGCGGAAGAACGGCCTGGACGAGAAGTTCGCCCTCGGCTGGCCGTTGGTCTGGCAAGCGAAGATCGGCTCGGCGGCCGTCGTGGACACGGTGATCGTGGACCAGCACGCGGCCCTGCCGGTGACGCCGCCGGACGGCTGGCCGTTCAAGCGGATCAAGCTCCGCGAGCAAGTCTTCGACGTGCCCGACTTGTTGGTGCGCGAGGGGTGAGCAAGGGGCGTCTGTCCGCAGATAGTCCAGCGAACGGCGCGACGTGAGTCCGCTGGTACATCCAGGGTGGTAGTACCGGCGGACTCACGTCGCGCCGTTCGCCAGATAATTATTCACTTCGCCAGCTTGTCCGACTTCGTTTCCGGCACGTCGAGCTTCTCCACAAGCTCCTTGATCGTCTTCAGGGTGGCGTCGTCGGCGATGACGATGAGCGAGTTCGTCCGTGCGTCGGCGGCAACCTTGACCCGGTTGCCGACGTACACGCGGCCCTGCCCGCCGAACCCGCCGCGGACGCCGCCCACCGCCTCCGCGTTCAAGAGCGTCGAGAGCGTGTCCTGCAACTGCGCCGCCTGGGCGTGCTTCAGAGGGATCACCTGGGCGGCCGGTTCCTTCACATCCGCCGCTTTCGGCACGGCCGCGGTGGCCGGCCCCGTCGGGTCGGTGGTCACCGGCGCGGGTGCGGAGGCCGGAAGTGACCGAGCCTTCGACCGCTTGAACACCGCCGTGCCGCTCATCTCACCCGGAGTGGCAACGAGTTCCCACCCCTCTTCGCCGAGCGCGTTCAAATCTTTTTCGGCGTCGGAGCTTCTGAACAACCCGACCGTGACTTTGTACTCCCACTTCGCCGGGCCGAAGAGGGATGTGCCGGTCATTCGCGCGGTGCCCTCCCCGCGTGCGGCGGGGCGGTTGCCACCGCCGGCAGTGCTCCCGGCGGGTGCCTGCCCGGTGGCATCGGCGAAGAACACGGTCGTCACGGTCGTCGTCATCGCGGCGGTGACGAGCAACGCCGCCGCGAGCCATTTGCGGGTGGTCATGTCGAACGCTCCTTGAGCCAGGTGGAGAACGGTAGGGGAAACGGTCTCTGCGGTGTGAACCAGCGTGAGCGCGCCGGCGGCCAGGGCGACCGGCAGGACGGCCGACCCGGTGGCCGCCCCGACGCCGAGTGCGCCGACGGCCGCGGCCGGGGCGATGCCGCGACGGGCGAGGTTGTCGAGCAACTTCTGCCGGGCACGGGCCAGGCGGGTTGTCAGGGTGTTCGGCTTCAGGCCGAGTTGGGCCGCCGCGTCGGCCTGGCGACGACCTTCGAGGCAGCACAGCACGAACGCTGCCCGCAGGCCGTCCGGCAGGCGGCCGACTTCTTCGTGGACGACGGCCAGCAGGTCGTGCCACGCTGCCTCGGACACAGGGGCAGTGGCCTCTGGCGTTGCGGCCGTCGCCTCGCGGTGTCGGCGGCGGGCGGCGGCGCGGCGGACTTTCATCGCCACGCGGAACGCCACGCCGTGCAGTCAGGGCGCGAGGCGGTCGCCGTCGCGGACCCGGCGGCCGTCGCGGACGAGAGCCAGGAACGTGGCCTGGAAGGCGTCTTCCGCGTCGGCTTCGCCGGGCAGCAGGTTGCGGCAGACGCCCCAGACCATCGGCCCGTGTCGTCGCACGAGTGTTGCGAAGGCGTGCTCGTCGCGGCGGAGCACAAAGCAGCCGAGTAGGTCGCGGTCCGGCCGGTCGTCGGCCAAGCTCTCGACGTGTCGCAGGATGGTGTGCAGTTGCTGGCTCACGCGGAGCCTCCGAGGCGGGCGGTTACTCTTATAGTGCCCGCGGGCCGCACAATGTGACAGGAAGAAAGAATGAGAGTTCTTCAGGGCGAACGGCGTGACGTGAGTCCGCCGGTGTGTTGACACAGGAAGAACCGGCGGACTCACGTCACGCCCTCCGCCGTATGACAACGCCATCAGCGAGTCGAGGACCCCGAACACGATGCGGATCGCGTCGTAGCTCACTTCCTCATTCAGCGCCAGGTACACCGGCTTCAGGCGGGCGGTGCCGTGCTGTTCGGCGGCGGCGGCGATTCGCTCGCACACTTCCTCCGGCACCCACGCGAACACCGAGTCCGGCTTCTCCGCACGCACGAAGTCGGAGAGATGGTCGCACACCGTCGTGCGGGTCAGCTTCGTCTGGTGCATCACGTCTTCGAGCGAACTGCCGTCGCGGAACAGCGCGAACGAGAGTTGCTTCGCCGCGTTCAGCTTCGTAGACGGTTCTCGCGGCGGCGCGGTCGGCTCTCGCGGCGGCGGCAGGTCGGTCTCCAGCTTGTGCCCGCGGGCGAACTCGACGATCGCGTTGAGAAACGGGAGGCCGAACTCGCGCAACTTCACGTCGCCGATGCCGGAGACTTGCCTCATGCGGTCGAGCGTGGTCGGCCGACAGCGGGCGAGTTCGGCCAGCGTCGTGTCGGCGAAAATCTGGTACGACTGCACATTCAGCCGGGCCGCGTGCTGCCGCCGCAGGTTGCGGAGCGCCTCGAACAGTTCCGGGTCGGTCCCGGCCGGCAGCGTGCCCTTCTCCGGTTTCCCCGCGGCGGCCGCGGCCTTCTTCAGTTGAATCAGCCGGACGTCCTTCTGGCCCTTCATCACCGCCCACGACGCGGGGGTCAGCTTCAGCACCGGGTACTCGCCCTCCGACTGCGCGAGCACGTCCTGGCCGAGCAGTTGGAAGACATGGTCGCGGATCTGCGGCTTGGCCATCTCGTGCAGGAGGCCGTAGGTGCTGAGCTTGTCGTGGCCGCGGGTGCGGATCGTGTCGGTGTTCGCCCCGCGGAGCACGTCGATGACGTGGTTGACGCCGAAACTCTCGCCGACGCGGGCCACGCACGACAGAATCTTCTGCGCGATCACCGTGGCGTCCGGCACGTCCTGCGTGTCGCCCAGGCAGATGTCGCACGCGCCGCAGTTGGGCGTGTTGTACTGCTGGCCGAAGTGCTGCACGAGGGCCTTGTGCCGGCACGTCGCCCCGCTGGCGTAGTGCGTCATCTGGTCGAGTTGCTTCTTCGCCCCGGCCGTGATCTCCGGGCCGACGTTCGCCTCGGCGGCCGACTTCTCCATGATCCGCCGCAGGGCGACCACATCGGCAATCGAGAACAACAGCAGGCACTCACTTGGCAGCCCATCGCGGCCGGCCCGGCCGGTTTCCTGCTGGTAGTGCTCGATGGTCTTCGGCACGCAGGCGTGAATGACAAACCGCACGTTCGAGCGGTCGATGCCCATGCCGAAGGCGATGGTGGCCACCACGATGTCGGCCTCCTCGGCCGCGAAGGCGTCGTGGCTCTGCTTCCGCTGGTCGGCCGTCATGCCCGCGTGGTACGGCACGGCCCGGTACTTCGCCCGCTTGAGTGCCTGCGAGACGGTATCCACATCGGCCCGGCGGAGGCAGTACACGATGCCGGCTTCGTTCGGGTGGCGGTCGAGCACTTCGCGAATCTGTGCGATCACGTCCACCTGCGGCAGCACGCGGTAGGTGAGGTTCGGCCGGTCGAAGTTGCCGACCAATATTTCGGGGTTCTTCAAGTTGAGTTGCGAAATGATGTCGTTGCGGACTTGCTCGGTTGCGGTGGCGGTGTACGCATGGATCGACGAGCCGGGGAAGAACTCGCGGAGGCGGGCGAGCATCCGGTATTCCGGGCGGAAGTCGTGCCCCCAGTGCGAAATGCAGTGGGCCTCGTCGATGGCCACAGTGTGCGCCCCGGCATCGCGGAGCAGTTGGGCCGTGCCGGTGTTCACGAGGCGTTCCGGCGACACGAACACCAACCGTGTGCGGCCGGTACGGATGGCGGTAGTCGCCTCGGTGCGTTCGGTGGCTGTCAATGTGCTATCGAGCCGCACGGCCGAGATGCCGTTGCGGCTCAGGCCATCGACCTGATCTTTCATGAGCGCGATGAGCGGCGACACGACGACGGTCAGCCCGTCGCGGACGAGGGCGGGGGCTTGATAACAGAGCGACTTGCCGCCGCCAGTGGGCATGACGACCATCGAATCGCGGCGATTCAGGACGGCCCGAATCGCCTCCGTCTGGAGCGGCCGCAGGGTGCGGAAGCCCCAGTGCTGGGCAACGGCGGCAAGCAAATTGGGCGGCAGGTCCGGGCGCATCGTGCGGTTCTCGTGCAATGAACGTGTGGACAGTTTACCAAGTGCATCGCACCGCGCGGAGGTGAGTTCGGCCGGAGGAAACAGGGCTGGGCCTACGAGCCGGAATTTTTCTCGCGGAACCTTTAGCCGATTCGGGTAGTCTATTAGGGAGAAATCACACCCTCATCCGCCCCACTCCTGTTTTCGTTTGAGGTGTTTTGATGACGCTTTCCCGATTCCCGGCCGCCCTGGCCGTGCTCGTTGTCGTGGCCTCCGCGTCGTTTGCAGCCGACGAAATCACACCGTCGCGGACGTCCGCCGGCGTGGCCTACGGGCAGATTTCCAGCACGACCGCCGACAGTATCACGATCAAATTCACCGTGACCGTGCCGACGGGCAAGACCACCGGCTCCGGCAAGAACCGTCGCCCGCAGTTCAAGACCGAAGAGAAGGAAGAAACCATTCCCGTCATCAAGGGCGTGGTCGTGAAGGACACGAAGGCGAAGGAAGGCAAGGGCGATTTCAGCACGCTCGCGGCCCCGGAGCAGGTGAAGCTGAAGCTTGCGAAGGAAACCGTCCACCCGGTCGGCAGCAAGGCGGAATCGCGGCTCGTCGTCACGCAGATCGACATCATCCACCCGCCCACGCCGAAGAAGTAGGCCACACGATATAGCCTCCGGTTTACCGGCGGGGTTTGAGAACCAAAGCCCCGCCGGTAAACCGGAGGCCATATAAAGATCGGCATGACGCGCACCCGGTTCCTCATCCTTGCCGTTCTTGTCGTCGCCCCGTTCCTGTTCCTCATGGGCGTCGGCTCGTACCATCTGTTCGTCACCGGGTGGACCATCATCGCCTGGTGGCCGATGGCTGCGTGCCTCGCCGCCGCTTACGGCCTCGGCTGGTACTGGACTCACCGCCGGCGCAAGATTCTGCCGAACACTGGCGTGGATTCCCCGCCGGAAATCTGGACCGACCGCGACGCCCACGCCTGGACGCTCGTCGAGAAGAAAGCGGCCCTCGTCACCCGCATCACGGCAGACGAGATGGCCGACCCGAAGCGGTACGCCGACCTCGCCATCGATCTGTCGCTGGAGATCGCCCGCGTCTACAACCCCACGGCCGCTGACCCGTTCGGCCACCTGACGCTGCCGGAAATTCTCACTTGTGCCGAACTCGTCGCCCACGACCTGACGACGAAGGTGAACACCTACCTGCCCGGCAGCCATATCCTCACCGTCAACCAGTGGAAGCAGAGCCGCCAGGTCATCGACTGGGGCCAGCGGGCGCTGAACATTTCGTGGCTGGCGCGGGCCGTCTTCAACCCCGTTTCGACCGGCATTCAGTACCTCGCGTCGCGGGCCAGCGGGGCCGTGTTCAAGGAAGCCCAGCAGAACGTGATGCTCTGGTTCCACACGGCCTTCGTGCATCAACTCGGTAAGCACCTGATCGAACTGAACAGCGGCCGACTGCGGGTCGGCGCGGCCAAGTACCGCGAGATCATGGAGACGGCCCAGAACGCGGCCGACGAACCCGGCCGCATGGCCGCACCGTCGCTCACGGTGGCGGTCATCGGCCAGGTGAAGGCGGGGAAGTCGAGCCTGGTGAACGCGCTACTCGGCGAGCACAAGGCCGCGACGGACGTGGTGCCGACGACCGTCGGGGCGATCCGATACGACCTGAAGCTGCCGGACCAACCGCCGGTGACGATCGTGGACACGGCCGGCTACGGCCTGGCCGGCCCGACGGAGGCGGAACTGGCCGGCGCAGTCGAAGCGGCGGCCGGGGCGGACCTGGTGCTCTTCGCCAGCCAGGCCCGCAACGCCGCCCGCCAGGCCGATGTGGAGATGCTCCGCAAGCTCACCGCCGCGTTCGCCCGCCAGCCGCACCTGAAGTTCCCGAACATGCTCGGCGTTCTCACGCACGTCGATCTGCTCTCGCCGGTGATGGAGTGGAAGCCGCCCTACGACTGGCAGGCCGGCACCCGCCCGAAGGAGGGGCAGATGCGCGAAGCGGTGGCGTCGGCCCAGGAGCAACTCGGCGAGAAGCTGAAAGTGATCGTGCCCGTGTGTACGGCCGCCGGCAAGGAGTGGAACGTGACGGACGGCCTGACCGAACTGATGGCCGCCGCGATGGACGACGCCCACGGCACGGCCCTGTTGAAGCTGTTCCACACGGAAGCCCGCGCCGGTGCCGCCCGCAAGACCGTGGACCAGGTGCTCAGCGCCGGCCGCGAGGCCCTCCGCATCTTGTGGGCGAGCGCGAAGCAGTAGTCGAAACCCCAACCGCTGGAGATGATCCGATGCCGACCGCCGTCGAATACGCTGCTCAGTACCGTCAGGGGGCCGCCGACCTGCGGGCCGCCGTCGCGGGGATGACCCGCGAGCAACTGCTCGCCCGCCCCGTGGCCGGCAAGTGGAGCACGCTCGAAGTGATCGCCCACCTGGCCGACTTCGAGCCGATCCTGGTCGAGCGCATGAAGCGCATCCTCGCGACCGACGACACGAAGTTAATGCCCGCCGACGAGAACCTCTTCGCGAAGGCTCTGTACTATCACGACCGCGACGCGGCCGAGGAACTGGCCCTGATCGACGCCACGCGCTCCTCGATGGCCCGCATCCTCGAGAAGCTGTCGCCGGCCGACCTGGCCCGCACCGGCGAGCACATCGTAAAAGGCCCGACGACGCTGGAAAGCGTGATCCAGATGGCCATCCGCCACATTCCCGCCCACCTGCCATTCATCGCCGCAAAGCGGACGGCCCTGGGCGTGTGAATCGGGCCGCTTCCGATAGCCCCCGGCTTGCCGGGGGTGCGGGTTTCGAGTCTTCGAGAACCCACATGGGCCTGCCTCCCGTTGCAACTCGCCATCCGCGGGCAAGCCGCTTCTTTGGTACGATAAGAGCAATTGCGAGGAGGCGAACGATATCGAAAATCCGGTATGGCATCCGGTCGGTGAAGATCGAGAGCTTCCGGGGCATCGACAAACTGGAACTCGATTTTACCGACCCGCGGGGCAATCCCAGTGACATCATCGTAATCGGCGGCCCCAACGGTTGTGGAAAACAAGCATCCTCGAAATAGGCTATCGTTTGATCGGCGGGCCTGGGCCAAGTGGGATTATTTCAGACTCTGTCGAGTTCAGCCAACGATTTGATCCACATGCGATCAAGAAGCCAGGTGGTAACGAGTATCGCTCGGATGCTGTCTCCCTGTTCGGTCTCCTGGTGGTCTGCCTTCATACGAATTGAGAACGAAACGGCGGTCAGTCACGTCGCCCGCCCGTCGTCGTCGCGAGGACGGCCATGCGGACGGCGAGGCCGTTCTCGACCTGGGCGAGAATCGCCGAGTTTGGGCCGTCGGCCACGTCGGGGGTGATCTCCACGCCGCGGTTGATCGGACCGGGGGCCAGAATCAGCACGTCCGGCTTCGCCAGTTTCATGCGATCGCCGTTCATGCCGAAGAGGTAGGCGTACTCGCCGACCGACGGGAAGAACGCGCTGCGCTGCCGCTCGAACTGCACCCGCAGCATGTTCACCACGTCGCACCGCGGCAGAATCTCGTCGAGGTCGTCGGCCACTTCCACGCCGAACTGCCGCACCTCCGGCGGCACCAGCGTCGGCGGGCCGCACACGATCACCTTCGCCCCCAACTTCGTCAGTCCGTGGATGTTGCTGCGGGCCACGCGGCTGTGCAGGATGTCGCCGACGAGGGCGACCGTCAGCCCGGCGACGGTGCCCTTCCGCTGGCGGATCGTCAGAATGTCCAGCAAGCCCTGCGTCGGGTGCTGGTGGCTACCGTCGCCGGCGTTGATGACGCTGACGTGCGGCTGTAGGTGCCGGGTGAGCATCTCCGGGGCACCGGACGAGGTGTGCCGGACGATGACGGCGTCGATGCCCATCGCCTCGATATTGCGGACGGTGTCGATGAAGGTTTCGCCCTTCGACGTGCTCGACCCGCCCGGCGAGAAGTCTTGCACCTCGCCGCCGAGGCGACGGGCCGCGAGTTGGAAGCTGATCTTCGTCCGTGTGGACGGCTCGAAGAACAGCGTGACGATGAGCTTGCCCTTCAGGTCGTCGCGCTTCGGCACGTCGCCGACGCCGACGCCGCGGTAGGTTTCGGCCCGGTCGAGCAGCATCGTGATGTCGTCGGCCGAGAGGCGGTTCAGTCCGAGCAGGTGTTTCATGGCGTCCTCGTTTGCACAGAGTATATGGGGCGGCCGAAGGCGGGGCCGGATCGTACTTGCTCGCGCTGGCTCCGCCCTCGATAATGGGTCTGCAGAACCCGAATCCGTGGCCGTCCGATGGCGGACGAAACGCCCCCAGGTGCCCGCATGTCGATGCCGATCGTGTTCCCTGAGCCGAGCCGCCCGGCCGACGAGGCCCGCCTGGACCTGGCGAAGCTGCGGATCGAAGACGGCGTGCCCCTGGCGACCGTCTTCCACCGGGTGACGGAGACGGCAGCCGAGGTGCTCGCGGTGGAGCGGTGCGGCATCTGGATGTTCGTGGAGGATCGGCAAGCCCTTCGGTGTGTCGATTTGTACGAACGATCAAAGGGAACGCACACGGCCGGCGTGACGCTCCAGACGTGCGAGTTTCCCGCGTACTTCGCCGCCCTCGAACGTCGGCGAACAGTGCCGGCCGAGGTCGCCAAGCTCGACCCGCGGACCAGCCACCTGGCCGAGGCGTACCTCGTCCCGCTCGGCATCACGTCCATGCTGGACGCGGCCGTGCTCGTCGCCGGGGAAGTGGTCGGCGTCCTGTGCCACGAGCACACTGGCCCGACGCGGGAATGGACGACCGAACAGCGGGACTTCGCCGGGTCGATGGCCGACCTGCTGTCCTTGAAGATTCGGGCGACCGAGACGGAAGACCTCCGGGTGGCCGTGCGAACGCAGTCGGCCCAACTGGCCGACGCCCGGCGGGTGGATGCCATCGTAAACACGGCCGCCGGCGTCGCCCACGACTTCAACAACATCCTCACCGTCATGATGGGCAGCGCGGAACTGATCGCCTTCGACCCCGCCAGCCCGCCGGCCGTGGCCGCGCTGGCCCGTCAGATCACCGCCGCCGGCGAGCGCGGCGTGGCCCTCGCGACCGAGATGATGGGCTTCGCCACCCCCGGCCCGCAGTCGTCGCGGGTCGTTCGGCCCGCCGAAATCCTCGGTGGGCTGACGGCGATCCTGACATCAGCGGCCGGCGACCGCCACCCGGTTTCGCTGGATGTGCTCACGCCCCGCGGCCGGGTGCTGATCGACCCCCACCAACTCGAGCGCGTGCTGCTCAACCTTGTGGTGAATGCCCGCGATGCCTCGCCCGATGGCGGGCCGATTCGCGTGACGCTGGATTCGGTCATGGACGCCGACGAGGACGGCCGGCCCGGCCGGTACGTGCTGATCGAGGTGTGCGACACCGGCACGGGCATTCCGCCGGACGTGCTGGCCCGCATCTTCGATCCGTTCTTCACGACCAAGCCGCGCGGCCAGGGCACCGGCGTCGGGCTGGCGGTCGTGCAGCAAGTCGTCCACTACGCCGGCGGATTCCTTCGCGTGAAGACCGCCGTCGGCCAGGGGACGACGTTCCAGATTTTCCTGCCGCAGGTGAGCAGTTCGTAACCCCGCTTGACAGGTCGGCCCGACTTCGCGTAAGCCGATGGGTGAACCACTCGACAAGTACCACCCTGGGGAAAGAATTCCCACGATGTCCGATCGGCCTACGCCCGTTCCGTTGTGCGACATTAACGCCCAGTACCGTGCCCTTCAGCCGGAGATCGACGCTGCCGTCCTGCGGGTCGTGGCGTCCGGGCTGGCCATCAACGGCCCGGACGTGGCCGCGTTCGAGAAGGAAGCGGCCGCGTACTGCGGGGCGAAGCACGCCGTCGGCTGCGCCAACGGCACCGACGCGATTCTGCTCGCCCTCGCGGCCCTCGACGTGGGGCCGGGCGACGAGGTCATCATCCCGCCGTTCACGTTCTTCGCCACGCTCGGCTCGGTGCTGGGGGTCGGGGCGACGCCCGTTTTCGCCGACGTGCAGCCGGACACGTTCAACCTCGACCCGATTGAAGTGGAAGCGAAGATCACGCCGCGGACGAAGGCGATCATCCCCGTCCACCTGTTCGGCCAGTGCGCCGACATGGCCGCGATGCAAGCTCTCGCCGATCAGCACGGCATCGCGATTGTCGAAGACGCGGCCCAGTCGTTCGGAGCCGAGTACCGCGGGCAGAAGTGCGGCAGCTTCGGGGCGATCAACAGCTTTAGCTTTTATCCGAGCAAGAACCTCGGCACGCTCGGCGACGCCGGCATGGTGACGACGAACGACGACGCCCTGGCGAAGAAATTGCTCGCGCTCCGCAACCACGGCAGCGAGGTGAAGTACTTCCACAAGTACATCGGCTGGAACGCCCGCCTGGACACGATCCACGCGGCTATCTTGCGGGCGAAGTTGCCGCACGTCGATGGCTGGATCGACGGCCGACGGGCGGCGGCGGGGCGGTACGACGAACTCCTCGCGGGCTTCGGCATCGCGGGGTTCTTCCGCCGGCCGGTGGCGAAGCCGGACCGCAAGCACACGTACAACCAGTACACGGTGCGAGTGGCCCCGCGGGACCGCGACGACCTGGTGAAGTTCCTGCGGGACAACACCGTAGGGTGCGAAATCTACTACCCGCTGCCACTGCACCTGCAAGAGTGCGTGAAGTACCTGGGGCACCACGAAGGCGACTTCCCGGTGAGCGAGGAAGCGAGCCGCAGCGTGCTATCGCTGCCGATGTTCCCGGAGATCACCGCGGAGCAACAGCGGCGAGTGGTCGAACGCTGTGCGACGTTCACCGAGCAACGGTCGCGACGGGCGGCGTAATACTTTGGGCGAAAGCCCAGGCACGGCCGTGCCTGGGCTTTCGCCCAGAAATCAGTTCCATCCCGGCCACGATGACCGCGTAAGGTATCAGTCCCACTGCGATGCCGCCAAAGATCGCGGGCCACGTCGGTTGAGCTTCCCCCATCAGCACCCAGATCGTCGTCGGCACACTCACCACGGCCAGCGGCTTCAGCCACGTGGCAACATACTCTCGCAAGCTCAGGTCGATCACGCGGCCGGTGTAGATCAGCACGGCCACGCAGAACAGCACGTTCGGCACCGCCACGGCCACGGCCACGCCCTCCACGCCGTAGCGGATTAGCACGAACATCAGTGTGAGATTCAGCCCCGCCTCCGCCAGCGCGAGGCGGGCGAACAGCCGCAGTCGGCCGAGGCCGTAGAGGATGCGCGACGCCACCGATTGGGCCACGCCGAGGCTCAGCGTCGCGGCCAGGATCGCCACGGCCGGGAAACTCCCTTCGACGAACTCCGGGCCGACCCACCGCGCGAGGAACGGCTTGCCGAAAAGGAACAGGCCGACGTTCACCGGCAGCACGAGGTACAGCACCCAGCGGGTGGCCGTGAGCATCAGCCTCGCGATGCCGTGCCAGTCGCCGCGGGCTTCCATCGCACTCACGCCGGGCGTCAGCGTGGCCGTGATGGTTCGCAACAACGTCTTCGCGTACTCGACCAGCCGGCCGGCCGTGGCGAAGAACGTCACCTGACCGGCCGGCAGGAACAGCCCGACGAGGATCGCGCCGGTTTGCACCGTGACGCGGCCGGCCAGCATCGCGAGGAAAGCGTCGATGCTGTAGCCGCGGACGTGCCGG